>DATIDO010000079.1:0-16167 GCA_035456245.1 Polyangiaceae bacterium | reverse complement strand
GTCGGTCCGTTCACGTTGTACGCAATGCGGGCGTTGGTGCCGATGTCGTTGCCGTAGTCGAGCGCCACATTGATCACCCAGGGCGCCTGATTGGTCAGCGGTCGATCCAGGCTGGTCAGCGTGTTCTGGCCCGTTTGCTGGAGGCTCACACGGGACCAGGCGAGGGTGAGGTTCGAGATGACCGAGAAGTCGGCGAGCGCCTTGGTCAAGAACTTCAAGTTCTTGCGGGCTTCGAGTTCGAGGCCAATCACGTCCGCGCCGGGCGAGTTGGTGTACGTCACCATCGGCGAGCCGCCGGTGGGCAGCAGGACGGTCTCAATCGGATCTTTCAGGTTCTTGTAGAACGCCGTCAGGGCCAGCACCTCACCCAGGCTCGGCCAGTACTCGACGCGAGTATCGAGGTTGGTGATGCGCGTCAGCTGCAGATCGGGGTTACCGGCGATCGTGCGACCACCGAAGTAGTCGGAGAACGCGAACGGCGCGAGCTCGCGCAACTGGGGCCGCGCCAATGTCTGCGAGAAGGCGAAGCGCGTCTTCAGCTTCTTGGAGCCGTCCAACACCATCGTGACGGCAGGCAGCACGTCGGTGGCTTTCAGCTCGGCGCCGCTGATTGTCACGTTTCCGCCCGCAGGGGCCAGAGGGATGATGCGCTGATCGGTGACTTCGATACGCGGACCAGCCACGACGCGCAGCGTCTTGCCGAAGTCCACGTCGACCATGCCGTAGCCGGCGTAGACGTTCAGCACGGCGTCGTAGGCGTCACCCTGCTGGGAGCCTTCGTCCAGGCGCATGTAGTGGCCGATGTTCTCGTCGACGAACAAGCTGTTGGGGCAGCTGGTCTGGAACGTCGCGCCCATGCAGTTGAACACCGGATCGCCGCGGTAGGCGTCCTCGGGCAGCATCTGGAAGCGCCGGGCGCTGAAGTGACGGTCCTTGGCGTTCAACAGACCACCGAACTTCACCGCCAGCTCCGTCGAGCCTCCGCGCAGGATGGGCTGGTTCCAGTCCACCTTGCCACCCTTGGAGATTTCGTCCTGGGCCGACCAGAAATGGCGCCCCGACTCGGTCTTGTTCACGTAGGTCCAGCCGACCAGAGTGTCGCGTGGGTTGGCGGGATCGGGGATACGATCGTTGTACTGGTACACCGTGTCGCGGCGATCGGGCTCGCTGCGATCCGCAGCAGCCAGCGAGGCATCCCAGTCGAACGAGGCGTGGTTCAGGTCCTCGAACTCGTGTCGACCGCTCAGCACGCCGAAGGTCATGCCGCGCTGCACCCAGTCGTTCTGCATCACCGCATAGCTGCCGGCGATCTCGTTGTTCGTGCCTTGCCAATAGCTGGCCATGTTGTCGGCCATCTGGCTGTGCAGACCGGAGAGAGAGATCTTGTGGTGCTGCGTGGGCAGGTAGCTAATCTTGCCGAAGGCGCCCCAGCGCACCTGATCGACGCCACGACTCATCCGGTAGTCGACGCGCGGAGCCCAACCACGTGGATCGAGACTGGAGTTCCAGAACTCGCGCACGATGGCGTTCTCGTACTTCTCGTACTTGCGCGAGTAGTTGAGCGAAGCCAGAAAGCCCAGCTTCTGACCGTTGCCGACCTTGAAGGTATTGCCTCCCACGACGGTGAAGCCGTGGTTGACGGGGGTCGACGTTTCGCCCAGGCCCATCGGCGAGTTCATGTCGCGACCCGGCCCGGTCAGGTCCTCACGCGTGACGGTCGTGCCGTCGGGGCGGACCGTACCCAGGCGCAGCGGGTAGTCGCTGGGCACCGAGCTGGGCATGCTGCGCATGCCGCTGTCGAAGCCGAGCCAGTCGGTCGAGCTGCTGCCACCGGTGAGTCGGTTCTGAAACGTCGCCTGGGTGTTGATGCCACCCTGGAGCGAGACGTTGAACAAAGGCTTGTCGGGTACCGAGCGCGTCTCGATCTGCACCGAGCCGCCGCCGAAGTCCGCCGGCATGTCCGGTGTGAAGGTCTTGGCGATGGTGAGCGAATCGAGGATGGTGGCCGGAAACACGTCGAGCGGCACGGCTGCACGATCCGGCTCGGGGCTGGGCAGCGGGTACATGCTGAGCAGCGAGTTCGAATAGCGCTCGCCCAGGCCGCGCACGTAGACGAAGCGGCCGCCAACGATGTTGGCGCCCACCACGCGCTGCGCGGCTTCTGCGGCGTTCGAGTCGGTGGTCTTGGAGATTTCCTCGCGGCCCACGGCGTCACCCGTCGAAGCCGAACGCTGACGCAGCAGAGCCAAGCCTTCGACCGTCTGCCGCTCGGCCTCGTCCTCGATCAGTACCTCTTCCACGGCACCGGCCTGTGGCTTCACCGTGGCGTCGGTGCGGCGCACCTGGCCGTTGGCAGCCACGGCGCCGTTGATCGTCTCCGGCTCGTGAAGCTCGACGAACAGCTCGAGCGTGTACGTGCCCGGAGGCAGCTCGAGGCGGTAGTAGCCATCCAGATCCGTGTAGACCTTGATGTTGGTGCCCTTCACCTTCACCTCGGCCTCGATCGCCGGCTCTCCCTTCGGATCCACGATCCGCCCCCAGATGACGCCCTTGCCCTTGGGCGGCGCGCGGTTGGGCTCTTGGCCCGGCTCCCAGAGCCCTTCGCCATCCGCGACGGGTTCTTCTTCGGTCGGCTCGGCTTCGGCAGGTTCCGCGGGCGCGGCAGCTGCAGCTCCTGCCGGCGCGTCTCCCGGAGGTTGGGCCGGTGGTTGAGCTGGAGCCGCGTCGCCAGTGACGGGCATGTCTTCGGCGGCCTCGAGTTCGGCCTTCTCTTCTTCCGTCAGCTCGTCGTCTGCCTGAGCGTGAGCGAGCGTGGGAGCGAGAAGGAAGCTGAGCAGGAGAAGCGGGCTCGTGATCGGGACGATACGCATGTCGTTGTGCCGGAGTTGGTGGGGCGGGATCGGGGGGCCGGACGGACGGTGGACGCACCTCGGGCGTCCGAGGCGCGGCCGGCGAAGGCACGGGTCTCTTACGAACGAATTGTGGCGATTCAGTGACCAAGTCGTCGCAAGAGGGCGACAGCAACAACCTGCTGATCGCCCTCTCGGGGAGTCACTCTCGAATCACTTCATCACCGGCTCGGTCAGCATGGCGATGGACCGGGCGCCAGCGGCGCGCGACAAGTCCATGGCCTCGGCTGCCTTGCCGTAGGGCGTCTGATCGTGCGCGTCGAAGTAGAGCACTTTGCTCTTCTTGGCGGCGAGCATGCGCGGCAGGCGCTCGGCGATTTCGTGCTTCTGCAGCACGGTCTTGTTGATGCGGATGGTGCCGTCCTTGTCGACGGTCAGGACCAACGGCTCGTTGTTGGGAGGAGGCGGAGGAGTGTTCTCCTTCTTTTCCTCTTCCTTGGGCAGGTTGAGCCAGAAGGTCTTGGTCATCATCGGCGTGACGACCATGAAGATGATGAGCACGACCAGGGTGACGTCGACGAGCGGCGTCACGTTCACGGTTGGCTTGGGCGGATCCTTCTTGTTTCCGCCCCCGATTGACATTCCCATGGCTGGTTCCTCAGCTCTTCTCTTTGCCGGGCTTCTTCTTCTCGACGACCTTCAGGCTGACGCCTCGGAAGCCGATCTTCTGCAGCATGGCGAAGGTGGTCCGCACCTTGCGGTACTCGACGCGCTCGTCCGTGTTGAGCAGGACGGTGCGCTCGGGCTCCGTCTTGTGCAGTTCACGCAGCTTGTTTTCCAGGTTGGCCGGAGCGACGTCCTCGTCGTTCACGATGGCCCGACCGTTCAGCGCCAGGTTCACCTCGATGGGGTGGAGCTCCTTGGGCTTGGGGTCGACGGCCGTCATTTTCGGCGTCTCGATGGGCTCGCCGTCGGCCAAGGCCGGGGTGATGACCATGAAGATGATGAGCAGAACGAGCACCACGTCCACGAGGGGCGTGACGTTCATCTCCGGCTCAGGCAGCTTTTTCGATCCGGTGCCCAGCGTCGCGCCCATGATTGTTCTCCATCTCGTCGAGCAGTTCACCAACCGAGCGGCTCAGCGCCAGCTCGATGCTGGCCACGCGCGTCGACAGGTAGTTGTAAAAAAGCACCGCCGGGATGGCGACCATCAGACCGAAGGCGGTCTCGAAGAGCGCCTCGGAGATGCCGGACATCACTGCCGACATGCCGGCGCTGCCCGCGTTACCGATGCTGGCGAAGGCGGCGATGATACCGACCACGGTGCCGAGCAGACCGACGAACGGAGCCACCGAACCGACGGAAGCCAGCACGCTCATGCCGCGGCGGAGCTCGGCTCCGACGGCCTCGCTGTGACGGGCCGCCTCGTTGCGAGCCAGCTCGACGGGCGTCATGTTGCCGGGGCTCTTCACGCCCTCCTGGTACTTGCTGGCCATGCGCTCGAACAGACCGGCGAGCGGCGAGCCCTTGTACTTCTTGGCCTCGACGACCAGCTTCTCGACCTCCCACTTCTCGAGCAGCGGGCGAGCGGCGACGGCGAAGGCCTTGGAGGCCGAGCCGTTCTTCGCGAACGCGATGACGCGCTCGACGATCACGCCAATCGACGCGATGGCCATGAACAAGAGGCAGATGGCGATGCCCTTGCTGAGCACGCTCATGTCGGACCAGATGCGAACGAAATCGAAATGCATGACCTACTCCGTGAGGATTGGGATTACCTGAAAATCGTGGGGGTTGGTGACTCTGACCGGGGCGTCAGGTCTTCAGATTGTACGTACACTTCTTGACCTGCTGGACGGCCACCGGGTGGCCGTCGCGAATGGCAGGCGAGAACTTGCTGCCCTTGAAGCGGTTCTCGCAGGCGGCGCGAAGTTCGTCGGGACCTTTGACGGCACGGACGTTCTGCGTGTTGCCCTGCTCGTCGACCTCGAGCTTCACGATCACCGTGCCCTCGATGCCGGCTGCCTTGGCGGCCGCGGGATAGACGTTGGCGTCGGCGGGCTGCGAGAGCAGCTGCGGCGGCGTCGTGTCCGCGGTCATGCGCTCGGGGCCGGACGGCTTCTGCACCGCCACGGGCTTGGGCGCTTCGGCCTTCACCACGGTGGGGGCAGCAGCGGTGCGGGGGCCCGTTCCGGCTGCGCCCGCGTACATGAAGGGATCGCCCGACGCGTACGGGTTCGAGTCATCGGCGGCCGCCTCCTTGGGCGCGTCGTCGGGGATCTCGGTGGGCGTGGTGATCTGCGGCATGACCGGGCCAGCGGGGCGCGGCGCTGCCGGGGCGGGCTCGGGCTCGGGCTCGGGAGCCGCCTCGGGCTCGGGTTCGGGCTCGGGTTCGGGCTCGGTGGCGAGCGCCACGTCGAGCGTCTCCTCCTCCGTCGCCTCTTCGACGGTGACCGACTGGGTCATTGCGAGCACGGTCACGGTGGAGAGGATCGCAACCGCGCCAAAGGCATAGCCGACGAGAAGTCGGCGGCGGCGGTCGCGATCGATCGAGTTGCTTGTCCAGGAGTCGAAGTCCATGGCTGCGCGGACTCTGGGGTGACTCCGTGACACTCACGTGTCGCGCCTGGAAAATGGGCGTGAACCCCCTACACGATGAACCCAGGATGAAATTGCCGAATTTTCGCTATTTCCAGCCGGTCGCTCCGTCTGGTGAGCGGGTTTCCTTCGTCACGAAACGTCACGGTCCGTTACCAAAGCTCGCCGAACCTTCTCGGGTCCGTCACCGGAACGTCACGAATCGGCGCTTTGGTTGATCCTCCGCGGCGAACCAGGCGCTGGGGCACCCTGGGGCGCGATTCTTTCCAGACCTTCATGACGGATTCACCCCAGCGTCACAGGGCACCAGTAACCGGTGAAGCCATGACGAAGATCGTTATCGTCGATGACGAAAAAGACATCCTCGACGTCTTGGAGTTCAACCTCCACGCGGCGGGCTACGAAGTCGTAACGGCCTCCACCGGTCGGGAAGGGCTCGCGCTCGCGCTTTCATCCCGGCCCGACTTGGTGATTCTAGACCTGATGCTGCCGGACATGTCTGGCACCGAGGTCTGCAAGCAGCTGCGGGAGTCGGCCGAAACCAAGACGCTGCCCGTGCTCATGCTGAGCGCCCGAGGCGAAGAGATCGATCGGGTGGTCGGCTTCGAGCTGGGCGCCGACGACTACGTGACCAAGCCGTTCAGCGTGCGTGAGCTGCTGCTGCGAGTAAAGGCCGTTCTGCGGCGCTCGCGGAAGGATGCGGCCCCCAAGCGCAGCCTGCTCATCGAGTTCGGCAAGCTCCGCATCGACCGCGAAGCCCACCGCGTCTGGGTCGAGCAAGAGGAGATCGTTCTCACCGCGCTGGAGTTCAAGCTGCTGGTGACCTTGTTCGAGCGCAAGAACCGGGTGCAGACCCGTTCCTCTCTGCTGGAGCACGTCTGGGGCATTCATGCCCACATCTCGACCCGCACGGTCGACGCCCACGTGAAGCGTCTGCGCGAGAAGCTCGCCGAGGCCCGCGACTACGTCGAAACGGTGCGCGGCGTGGGCTACCGCTTCAAGGAAAGCCCCGACGCTCCGTCGGAGGACCTCGGTCTCTTGGAGAGCGGCGAGAGCGCCCTGGATCACGGCCTCGAACGCGCGGGCTGAGCGGGCGCGAGCAGCTGATTGTGGGCGCGACAGAGGACTCGGAGGTTCTCTGTCGTGTGGTTCCGTGTTCGGGACCACGGAATTCGGTGGTCGATTTCGAGGAAGTGGCGCTGTTCGCAGCGCCTGCCGTCGGGCGCCACGAAAGAGCAGCGTTCCTGATCGCGTTGGTAGGTGGCGCGCACGGTGGCTCGGGGAATGGCGGGGCGGGCGCGCTTCTGCGGGCCCACCTTCCGCGCTGGCGCGGAAGACAAGCAGGGTCGCGCCGGCGCGGGTGGATTCGTGGTCGGGCGAAGCGGCTTCAGCATGGTCGCCGTGGTGAGCGAGAGCTCCCCGCGCGCCAGCAGCAAAACGATCTCAGGCTGCCGCGCGGCCAACCGAGAGCACGTCATGCGCCGATAGGCCTCGTCCTCGCTCAGACGCAGGACCTTCAGGCAGTACTCGCAAAGCGACGAGTAGCCGAGCCGAAGATGCAGCCTTCGCCTCTCCATCTCGACGAGATGTTCGATGATCACAGCCATCGTGCTGCGCTGCTGCGTTTCGAGCGCGTTGAGGCCAGTTACCAGTTCGTCGTCCGACACCGATGCGAGAGAGCCCATGTCGGCACTCTACACCCCGAAATTTCGACCCTTTCACCGCCTCGTCAACGAACGAGCGCGCACCGGTTCGACGAAAATGATCTCCGCGTCACCAGCGCGCAGCACAGCGCGACCCGCGCGCCGCAACGCCAGAGAATCAGTCAACCGCGCGCCATCGAGCGCGCGCACCCGGATTTCCAGTCAACGAAATTCGCCTTCGCTCAGTCGATTTCGGTGCCGGCGCGGGACCCCGGATGTCTTTGGCCCCGGCCCGCTCTGCTGATTCTCGGGCCCCGGCCCGAGTCGGGACCGCGCGGCCACCAATCGAGCCACCGCCCGTTCAGCTGAATCCACCCGCGCCGGCGCGACCAACTTCAACCGAGCGCAAGCCGCCGCTGCGCGGCGTCATCGCGCACCTCTCCGCGCCGGCGCGACCAACTCACCGCGCGCCGTCCGCCCGGGCACCCACGAATCGGTCGACTGCCTCCAGCAGCCCCACCACTCGCGCGCCGTCCCTGACATCCGTGGACAGCGGCTCACCGTGGCGGACGGCGCGCTGGAAGGCGCGCAATTCATTCGCCAATGCGTCACCCGTGACGATGCGAGTTTCGTTCGGCAGACGGGAGAGCGCGCCGACGAGTTCGGCCGCCGTAGGGTGAGTCCCGTCGAAATCGGACGCGACTGCCATCGAGACTGCTGCCGGCGGGGCGGCGGCCGAACGGAAGACGGTGGAGCTGGCTTCGTCCAACCACAGGACGCCGCGCTCACAACACCACACGGTGAGTCGGCGCGCGGCGCCGGTGGGCGCCACGTAGACGAAGGCTTCGCTTTCGCCGCCCAGGGACAGGTGGGCCCGGGTTTCTCCCGAAGGCTCGTGTGAAGCCCCACGGACCACGATCGGACCGGGGCCCAAGGCAGAAATCAGACTCAAGTCGTGCGGCGCCAGCACCCACCAGGGTGTCACCCCGGGCCTCGGCCGGGCGCCCACCCGATCGACGAAAATCTGCTTCAGCGCACCGAGTTCGCCCGAGCGCACGAGACGCTCGCACTCGCGGGTGGCCGGGTGATGTCGAGTGACGTGGCCCACGCACACCTGGAGCCCCCGCGCCTCGGCCAAACGCACGAGGCGCTCGGCCTGCTCGGCGCTGGTCGCCATCGGCTTCTCCACGAACAGGTGCTTGCCGCTCTCGAGCACGCGGGCGCCGAACTCTCCGTGCAGCGGCGGGGGGAGCGCCAGGCCGATGGCTTCGATACCGGGATCTTCGAGCAGCTGGTCGAAGGTCGCCGCCACGACGCCCTGTCCCCAGGAACTGGCTTCCAGTTGGCTCGGCTCGGCGTCGCAGATCGCGAGCAACTCGAGCTCCGGCAGATCGCCCATGCGAGCGGCGAGACGGCGCCCCCACTGACCCAACCCCACGGCGCCGATACGGAGCGGCTCACCGCGCTGATCACCGCTCATTCGTGGCCTTTCGCGCGGCCGCGTCCACTACCTCGACGATGCGCTCGACGGCTTCGCCCGGCAGCTCGGGGTAGATGGGCAGCGCCAACAATCGACGCGAAGCCCGCTCGGTCCGCGGCAGCTCGCCATGCTCGAACGAGGCAAAGCAGGGCTGTCGGTGAAGTGGCGTGGCGTAGTACGCGGCGCTGGCGATTTCGGCTTCCGACAGGGCCCGCTTGAGCGCGTCCCTCGCGTCACTGCGGATGACGAAGTGATTGAAGGCGTGCCCGTCGTGCCAGACGGGCAGCTCGACCCCCGGCGTTGCGCGTTCGGAGAAGGCCGCCAGGTAACGCGCGGCCACACGGCGCCGCCCTTCGACCCAGTCCATCACGTGGGGCAGTTTCACGGACAGGACCGCTGCCTGCAGAGCGTCGAGCCGAAAGTTCCCGCCCACCTCGACGAAGGTCTCCTTGTCACGCGTGCCATGCTGGCGCAGGCGCTCGACACGCTCGGCGCGCTCGGCCGTCGTCAGGACCAGGCCGCCGTCTCCAGCGCCGCCCAGGACCTTGGCGGGGAAGAAGCTGAACGCCCCGTAGCTCCCCCACACGCCCACGTAGCGGCCGCCGCTCTCGCCCGAAGCCCGGGCACCGAAGGCCTGCGCGCAGTCCTCGATCAGCTCGAGCCCGGCCGTGCTCGCCAGCTCGGCGAGGGCCACGACGTCGGCGGGATGACCGAAGAGATGCACCGGCAAGAGCGCTCGCGTACGGGGCGTGATGGCGGCGCGCGCCGCTTCGGGATCGAGGCAGAGGGTCGCCTCGTCCACGTCGACGAAGCGCGGTGTCGCGCCCACTCTCACGATGGCCTCGGCCGTAGCGACGAAGCTCAGCGGCGTGGTGATCACCTCGTCGCCAGGACCGACTCCAGCCGCCAGGAGCGAGACGATCAGCGCGTCGGTGCCCGACGAAACCCCGATGGCCGCCTCGGCCCCCAAGAGCGAAGCCACCGAGCGCTCGAACTCGCGCACGTGGCGCCCGAGGACGAAGGCCCGCTCGTCGAAGACCCGGGCGACGGCGTCCAGCAGCTGCTGACGCAGCGCTCGATGCTGGGGTTCCAAATCGGTGAGCGGAATCACGAGCTGCCGCGCACGACGCGCCCCTCTTCGAGTCGGTAGAGTTCGCCGCTCTCCGGGCAACGGGCCTCGGTGCCCGCACCGAAATCGAGCCGCTCGCCGGCCGCGCTGACGAAGCCCACGGCGCGAGCCGGTGCGCCCTGGACCAGTGAGAACGGAGCCACGTCGCGCGTGACGACGGCGCCCGCGGCCACGAAGCAGCTCTCACCGAGCAGCAGGCCCGGCAGGATGGTGGCGTTCGCGCCGATGGTGACCCCACGGGCGACGCGAGTCGGCAAGAACGTGCCGCGCCGCCCGATGCGAGGGTTCTTCACGTTCGTGAACGTGGCGCTGGGACCCACGAAGACGTCGTCGTCCAGCTCGACCCCCTCGAACAGGTTGGCGTGGTTCTGGATCCGGCAACGCGCGCCGATGCGCACCCCCCGCCCCACGAAGACCGCGTGCCCGAGCAGGACGCCGGCGCCGAGCCGCGCGCCGTCCATGACGTGCGCGTGATGCCAAATCTGCACGCCCTCCCCCAACTCGACCTGCTCGCCCACCTCGGCGCTGGGGTGAATGAAGGGGGTGCTCACCGCCCTGCGCATAGGGCAGACGTCGCCCGCCGACCAGTGCGAGCGCCCGCCGAGCTCGACGAAACACCTATCGAAGCTCGCTTTTCCCTCGGGATTCACTGCCCTCCCCGGCCCCTCCGGCCCAAGATCGTTGACTCCGCCCCCCAGCCCGCAAAAACTGGCGAAACCAGGTGGGAATTCGCGGCGATGCGCCGTGCTCGCCTCGCGCGCTCATGTCCACCTCGCTTCCCCCCGAGACCCCGACCCCCGCGTCGGCGTCGATCACGCTCCAGCAGTTCTGGCGCTCGCTGCGTCGCAGCTATCCGCTCGTGCTCGGCGTCGCCCTCGGTGTGACGGTGGCCGTCAGCTTCTACGTCTTGGGCAAGACCAAGATCTACCGCGCCACCACCACGGTGAAGATCGAGCCGGCCTCGATCCGTCCGCTCGGCGACGACGTGCAGACCCCCGGCGAGAACGCCGAGAACTACTGGTGGAACAAGGAGTACTACGAGACCCAGTACCGCATCATCCGCAGTCGGCGGGTGGCTGAAGAGGTTTCTCGGCGCCTGGGGCTCCACAAGGATCCGACCTTCCTCCGCAACCTGCCGAGCGGCAGCCCGGTCGAGACCCCGGCCGAGGCTCCCACGCTCATCGACGCTGCGAACGTCGTGCAGTCGCGGCTCGAGGTGACCCCGGTCAAGAACAGCCGGCTGGTGGAGCTCAGCTTCGAGGACGCCGAGCCGGCGCGCGCCAAGCGTGTGCTGACCACGCTCTCCGAGGTCTACATCGAGCAGAACCTGGAGGCGGCCCTGGCCAGCCGAGGCTCGGCGGGCCTCTGGCTGAATGGCCAACTCGGCAAGCTGAAGGCCGAGCTGGAAAAGAGCGAAATCGAGCTGCACGAGTACAAGAAGTCCAAGCAGCTCCTCTCCGCGTCGCTGGACGACCAGTCGAACATGCTGCGCGCCGAGATGCAGCAGCTGAACACCGAGCTGACGGGCGCGCGCGCCAAGCGCGAGCAGCTCATGGCCCACGTCACCCAGCTGAACCGGGTCTCGGCCGAGCGCCCCGAGGAGCTGCCAGCGGCCGAGCTCTTGAACAGCGAGCTGCTGCGCTCGCTGCGCTCGTCCTACGTGGAGGCGCAATCGCAGGCGCAGAGCTTGCGAGGCCAAGGCAAAGGCGAGAACCACCCCGAAATGCAGAGCGCGGCCGCCCGCGCCGGCACGGCCCGGGAGGCGCTGCTGGCCGAGGTGCGCAACGTCCAAGAGGCTTACCGGCGCGATCTGACGGCCGCCGAGCGCGAGATCACCGGCCTGGCAGGGCTCTACGAGTCGGCCAAGAAGCGCGCGCTCGATCTGAACCTGCTCGAAATCGAGTTCAATCGCCTCTCGCGCACCAAAGAGAACACCGAGAAGATCTACGGCCTGGTTCTGGAGCGCGCGAAGGAGAGCGATCTGACCGGGCAAATGCGCTTCAACAACATCGAGGTGGTCGATCCGCCCTTGCTCCCGCGAGCTCCGGTGAAGCCCTGGGTGTCTTTGAGCATCGCGGCGGGCCTGTTCGGCGGTCTCGCGCTCGGCGTCGCGCTCGTGTTCGCGCGCGAGCAGCTCGATCGACGGGTCAAGGCACCGAGTGACGTCGAGCAGTACGTCGCCCTCACCTGCCTGGCCGTGTTCCCCTCCATCGCCAGCGAGGCGACGGGCACCAAGGGGCGGCCGCTCGGACGCAAGGCTCGCGCCTCGGCCCGCGGCGCGGCGCCCGAACTGCAGGTTCATCGTCAGCCATCTGGGGCGCTGGCCGAAGCCGCTCGCGCGCTGCGCACCAACCTGGTGTTCATGGCGCCCGATCGGCCGTTCGCGCGCATCCTGGTCACCAGCCCTTCCCCTGCCGAAGGCAAGAGCACCGTCGCCTGCAGCCTGGCCATCACCATGGCCCAGGCAGGCAAGTCGGTCCTGCTGCTCGACGCCGATCTGCGTCGCCCGCGCATCGCCCAGGTCTTCGACGTGCCGAACGGCGGCGGCGTCACCAGCGCTCTGCTCGAACCCAATGGCATCGAGCAGTACCTCGTCCCGTCCGAGGTACCCAACCTCTTCCTCCTGCCGAGCGGCCCCTTGCCGCCGAACCCAGCCGAGCTGCTGCACAGCGCCAGCTTCGAGCGTCTGCTCGAGACGCTCGGCAAGCGCTTCGACCGCATCGTCATCGACAGCCCTCCGCTCGGACCCGTCACCGACGCCGCCATCCTCTCGCGTCTGGTCGACACCACCCTGCTGGTGGTGCGCTCGGCGACCACGATGAAGGAAGCCGCGCGCGGCGCCGTGCGTGCCCTGCGTGCCGTCAGTGCGCCCATTGCCGGCGCCGTCTTGAACGACGTGAGCGACCGCTCGCACGACTACGGCTACCAGTACTACGCCTACCAGCGCACCGGCGAAGGCGGACGCACGAACGACGCCCCTCCGCCGCCCACCGCCTGAACCGCACTCCGTCTGAACCGCCCCCCACCTGAGCCCCACGACGCGTGAAGCAGCTCGATCGGCGCACCATCTCCCGCGCTTTCCGGGGCGCTTCGAGCGACCCGCTGCTCCTGCCCAGCTGGATGCTCGCGCTCCTGCTGCTGGGTTCGGTGCTGCCGATCGGCTCGGTCCACACGCCCTGGCTGATCGCGCTCGCCCTGACGTCGAGCGGCGCGCTCTGGATCTTGCGCCGAGAGACAGCACGTCCGCCCTGGTTCGTCGCCTGGTGCGCCGTGCTCGCGGCCTTTTGTGTGGTGCAGATCGTGCCGCTGCCCGAGTGGTTGGTGGGCGCGCTCAGCCCCCGCGCGCTCGAGCTGTGGCAGGCGGTGCCCTGGCTCGGCGCCCCCCCTGCGCCGCGCCTGTCGCTCGATACGTCGGCCACTCGCATCGAGGCGCTGCGCTGGCTGGTCTATCCGGTGGCGCTCTGGTTGGCCTGCACCGTGGGACGCGAGCGACCGGAGCGCGTGCCCAAGCTGGTGTTCGGCTCGGCGTTGGTCGTCGCGCTGGTGACGCTCGGTCATGGGCTGCTCGGCGCTCGCGAGGTCTACGGCCTCTACCATCCGACCTTCGAACCGCCGCGCTGGGGCATGTCGCCCCTGCTCAACTCGAACAACCTGGCCGGCTACCTGAACCTGGGGCTTTTCGCCGGCCTGGGCTGGCTGGTGAGCTCCAGGCACACGGAGGAGCGCTGGCTGGTGGCGCTCGGGGTGGCGCTGCTAGTCGGTGGGAGCATCCTCTGTGGCTCGCGCGGCGGCCTGGGCACCTTGGTGTTGGGCGCGGTGGCTCTGCCTTGGGTGCTGCCGCGGCGCAAGGGCGGGCCACGGCTGGAGCCGGCGCTCGTGGTCGCGCTGGTGGGCGGCGCAGCCATCGCCATCACGGGCGCGCAGACCAACACCTGGCTCGCGTTGCGTGACGAGAGCCTGGAGAAGCTCGAGCTGGCGCGCGAGAGCCTGCGCTTGATCCGTGACTTCGCCTGGGTGGGCACGGGCGCCGGCGGCTTCGAGACGGTGTTCCCGAGCTACAGGGTGGCGATTGGCTCCTGGGGTCGTTGGGCCCACCCGGAGAACTTCGTGCTCGGCTGGTTGGCGGACTTCGGGGTTCCGCTCGGTCTGGCCACGCTGGCCTCGTTGTCCATCACGCTGCGCCCCGCGATGGTCCGGCGCCGGCGCATGGACCGCGCGCTGCTCGTGGGCATCGTCGTCTTTGCCGTGCAGAACCTGGTGGACGTGGCTTTCACGGTGCCCGGGGCGCTGCTGGGTTGGTTCGTGGCCATCGGTGGGGTGTGGGGGGCCGCCCGCGGTGAGCAACCGCCGGACGCGCGTCCGTTGCCGCGCCGCTTCGGCGTCACGGTCCTCGCGCTCCAGGCGGCAGCCGTCGTCGCGCTGAGCGTCACCGCGACACCGACCGCACACGAAGATCGCAGGGCCATCGCCGAGCTGACTCGCAACAGCGACGTGTTCGATCGGCTGGCGCGCCGCCGCATCGAGTCGACCGTCGACCAGGCCTTGGCCCGCCACCCCGCAGATCCCTACCTGCTGACCGCCGGCGCTACGACCGCGCTCAGCCACGATCCCCGGCTCGCCCTCGTCTGGGCCGCACGCGCTCTCGAACGCGACGAACGCAACGCCTTCGTTCAGCTGCTGATCGCCGAGGTGCTCCATCGCCTGGCCCACGACCAACAGGCGCTCCTCCACCTGCGCAAGGCTGCCGAGTTCGAGCCCGTCCACGCCGCGCAGGCAGCCGCCTGGGCTCTCGCCTGGGCCCCCGACGAGCCGACCTTGCTGCGCACCCTTCCGCCCGGCTCCGGTGAAGCGACGATGGCCTACGAGATCGCCATCCGCCTGGAGCCGGCGCGGGCCGCGCTGCGCAAGGACCTCCTGCGCCGGGCGCTGCGCCGCCAACCAGACTTCACCGCGGCCCGCTACGCCCTCGCTCGGCAGCTGCTCGACGAGCTCGATATCCCCGACACGAGCTGTCACGCCGATGTCGAGGGCTGCCTGCAGACGCTCACCGGTTTGGCCAACGCGCTGCGAGAGAGCGAAGGGGGGCAGGACGCGGCCAGCATCGTTCGGGCCCGGGTGGAGGAGAGGCGCAACAACCTGGATGGGGCCGTCGACGGCCTGGAGCGCGACTGCACGCGAGCCGATCCCAGCTGCCTCCAGCTCTGGGTGATCTTCGCCTGTCGCCTGGGTGAGGCTCGCTGCGAGACGGCCGTACGCGCGTACGCCGCCGCCTACTGTGACACCCCGGAGGCCTGCTCGGGCACCCAAGAGTGGCTGGGCGACCGCTACTCGGAACGCGGCGCCCACGAGCGCGCCTACCAACGCTACGAGCTCTCGGCCGAAGCCCAGCCGCACGAATCCGCCTGGCGCAAGGCAGCCCAGAGCGCTCGCTCCTTGGGGCGGACCGACTGGGCCGCTCGAGCCGAAAGCCAGGCTCAGGGGTTGGCGAGTGGGGGGCACTGAAGGCTCGATGCGCTGCCCACCTTCGGTCCCTGACGGAGCTCAGGATCGGGGCAAGAGCTCGTCCAAGAACAGCTGATTGACTGCCTCGACTCGATATCGCTCCTCGGCGATTTCTCGGCTCCGCCGCCCCATCTCCGCCATCCGCGAGGACTGCTCGACGCACTGCTCGATCGCCGCCGTCAGCGCGTCCACGTCTCGCTGCGCGACCAGATAGCCGTTGCGTCCGGGTTCGACCGTCTCCCGTGCTCCCGGCGCGTCGGTCGTCACGATCGCGCGCCCGGTCGCCATCGCCTCCAAGATCGAGCGCGGAAGTCCTTCTCTGTAAAACGTCGGCAGCACGAACACGCTGCACGCCTCCAGGTGTGGGCGGACGTCGTCCGTCTCGCCCAGATACTCGATGTCTTTCCAGCTTCTCACCTCGTCGAGAGGAACTCCCGCTGGCCCCGAGTCGACGGGTCCCAGGAGCCGGAAGGTCACCCCAGGATGACGCACACGAATGCGGCTGGCCGCCTGCGCATACTCCCTCACTCCCTTGTCCACGAGCAGCCGCGCGACCATCAGGAACACCGGTGGGCCCGGCGGAAGCTCCCGCGACGCGTAGTACGCGAGATCGACGCCAATTCCCGGCAGCTGAAGGACCCTCTGACTGGCCCGCACCAAGCCACGGCGCTCGAACTCGGCGATGTCATCCCCGTTCAGGAAGAACACCGTGTCCGCAAAGCGCAGCCCTGCCCGATAGAGCTTCGGTAGGACGAAGCGCACCAACTGCCTCCGCCAACCTGGCCCTGGTGAGAAGCCCTGCCCCAAGCCCTCGATCAACGCCGCCCGTCGAGGGACCCCTCCGAGCCATCCAGCGAAGGACCCGTAGATGACCGGCTTGGCGTGAAATGCCAGAACGATGTCCGGCGCGAGCCTGGCAAATTCCCGCCTGAGCCAAACGACGAACTGCAGGTCGTGCACTGGGTT
>DATIDO010000078.1:0-10653 GCA_035456245.1 Polyangiaceae bacterium | reverse complement strand
GGTCATGGAGGGCAAGGAGCCCAAGGTGATCGTGAACGAAGAGGGCGCTCGTACGACCCCCTCGGTCGTTGCCTGGGACGAGAAGGGTGAGGTCTTGGTGGGCACGGTGGCCAAGCGTCAGGCAGTGACCAACCCCGAGCACACCATCTATTCGGCCAAGCGCTTCATCGGCCACCGCTTCGAGGAGGTCGAGGGCGAGTCGCACCGCGTCCCGTACAAGCTGGTCTCCGGCCCCAACGGCGCTGCTTGGATCGAGGTGCGCGGCAAGAAGATGGCGCCGCCCGAGATCTCGGCCAAGGTGCTGATGAAGCTGAAGAAGGCCGCCGAGGATTACCTCGGTGAGACGGTCAGCGAGGCGGTCATCACCGTCCCCGCTTACTTCAACGACTCGCAGCGTCAGGCGACCAAGGACGCCGGCAAGATCGCCGGCCTCGAGGTCAAGCGCATCATCAACGAGCCGACGGCTGCCGCGCTCGCCTACGGCCTCGACAAGAAGAACAACGAGATCATCGTCGTTTACGACTTCGGCGGCGGTACGTTCGACGTGTCCGTGCTGGAGGTCGGTGACAACGTCGTGCAGGTCATCTCGACCAACGGCGACACTCACTTGGGCGGCGACGACGTGGACAACGTCGTCATGCAGTGGCTGACCGAGGAGTTCAAGAAGGACACCGGCCTCGACGTCTCCAAGGACAAGATGGTCATCCAGCGTCTGAAGGACGCTGCCGAGCAGGCCAAGATCGAGCTCTCGTCCAAGCAGGACGCCAGCATCAACCTGCCGTTCCTCACCGCCGACGCTACCGGCCCCAAGCACCTGACCAAGTCGCTGTCGCGAGCCAAGCTGGAGCAGATGATCTCGCCGCTCGTCGAGCGGACGATCGAGCCGGTGAAGAAGGCCCTGGCCGACGCCAAGAAGAGCGCCTCGGACATTCACGAGGTGGTCTTGGTCGGTGGTTCGACGCGCATCCCGCTCGTCTACGACACGGTCAAGAAGTTCTTCGGCAAGGAGCCCCACAAGGGCGTGAACCCCGACGAGGTCGTGGCCATCGGCGCGGCTGTCCAGGGCGGCGTGCTTTCGGGCGACGTCCAGGACGTCGTGCTGCTGGACGTCACCCCGCTGTCGCTCGGCGTGGAGACGCTGGGTGGCGTGATGACGGTGATGATCCCGCGCAACACCACCATCCCCACGCAGAAGAAGGAGATCTACTCCACCGCGGCCGACAGCCAGACCTCGGTCGAGATCCACATTTTGCAGGGTGAGCGCACCGAGGCTCGCGCCAACCGTACGCTCGGCAAGTTCCACCTGGAGGGCATCCCCATGGCCCCTCGCGGTGTGCCCAAGGTCGAGGTGACCTTCGACATCGACGCCAACGGCATCCTCCACGTCACGGCCAAGGATCAGGCCAGTGGCAAGGATCAGAAGATCACCATCACCGCCTCCAGCGGCATCAGCGAGAGCGACATCGATCGCATGGTGAAGGACGCCGAGGCCCACGAGGCCGAGGACAAGAAGCGCCGTGAAGAGGTGGAGCGTCGCAACAAGCTCGACAACCTCTGCTACAGCCTGGAGAAGCAGATCGCCGAGAACAAGGACAAGCTGGATGCAGCCGAGGTCCGTGAGTTCGAGGAGCTGATCAAGGACGGCCGCGACGCCGTCGAGCGTCAGAACGACGAGAAGATCACCTCCATCTCCGAGAAGCTGGAGAAGAAGGCACACGACATGGCCCAGAAGCTCTACCAGAGTGCTGGCGCCACCGGCCCGGGGCCCGCGCCCGGCGCAGCGCCCAGCGGCGCGAAGGACGGCGACGTCATCGACGCCGAGTTCGAAGAGTCGAACTGACTACGTCGGAGGGCTCGGCCCGGTTCGGGGTGAGTTCATACGGGGAAAAGGCCACGAAGCATCGCTTCGTGGCCTTCGCCTTTTTCGGGGTCGGTACGCTCTGGTAACGTGGCGCCCATGTTTGGGTCCGCTCGCTCGTATCTCTTGGCTTCGGGAGTCCTGCTGTTCTCGGTGGGTTGTGGCGGTGGAGGCGGCGACGCTCGCTCTGCCGACGACACGCAGGGCGCAGCTGCCGTCGCGCCGGCACCGGCAGCCAAGCCGCTACCACCGCTGGAGAAAGCTCCCGCGCCACGCTCCTTGGTCGTGAAGGCGCGTGCTCGCGACGTCACCAAGCTGCTCGATGGCAGCCTCGAGGCGGCCGGCATACCGATGACGGCGGCCGACGGCCTCGACGAACTGCTGCGTGAAGGCTGGCCGCGAAGCGTCGAACTCTCTCTGCCGATCGAAGCGCTCGTTTCGCTCCGCCCCGAAGGTCACAAGGAGCCCTTCGCCGCGGTTTCTTTCGGCGTCCGTGATCTGCCCAGCTTGGTCCGCGATCTGGCAGCGCGCGGCATCGACGCCCGCGAAGGACCCGCTGGCAACTATTACTTCGGCTACGAAGGTCAGCCCTGCGCGGCCGGCCGGGCGCTGGGGCCGAGCCCTGCGCGCGTGGTTTGCGCCGGAGACGCCGATGGCCTGAGCGAGCTCTTGCCGTATGCGCTCACCGGGCTGCCCGCCGAGGCGCTCTCCGACGCCGACCTACACGTGGACGTCGACTTGCGCCCGGTGCGCTTGGCCTACGGACGCCAACTGCGCGCGCTGCGCCTCCTGGCGTCGGTGGGAGCTCGTCAGCTGCACATCGACGAGCCGCGCTTCGACCGAGCCATCAGTGACATGGCGGTCGCGTTGGCCGACGAGATCGCCTTCCTGAGCGACGACACCGACGAGATCTCCGCGCGCATCTACGAAGATCGCGGAGACTTCCATGGCAACGTGGTGGTCCGGTTCCACGGCGGAGCCTCCTGGACCGAACAGACGCTCGATGGTTGGGCGAAGCGCAGTGGGCCCGCTCCGGCCATCTTCGACGCCATCCCGGCGACCGCTGCTTCGGCGTCCTATTCGCAGCCCTGGGCGGAGGACAAGCTGCTCGGGCCGCGCTCGACGTTGATCGATCTGGCGGTCGGCTACGCCGCGTCGGAGAAGTGGTCCAAGCCATTGCAGAGTCGGCTGGAGAAGGTGCTGCTCGGGCTCTTCCATCTGGAGAAGGACGCTACGGTGCAGGCGACCGGTCCTGTGGTTCGCGTGACCGACGAAGGAGAGCCCCGTCTCGCGCCGGCCTGGCAGATTTGGGGCAGCTCGCGCTCCGAGACCCAGGTTCGGACCTTGTTCTCCGATCTCCAGGCGCTGTTCGACTCGGCCGAGTTCCGCAAGTGGGCGGGCGAGCCGAAGTGGCAGCCCAAGTTCAAGCGTCGCCCGGCTGGCTTGCCCGGAATGCCCAAGGCCGTCGTCTACGAGTGGGAGCTGCCGCTGGCGCTTCGCGAGCTGGGTTCGACGCTGGCCGACTTGGACCAGAAGCGGAACTTGGAGGAGCTGCGTGAGTTGAGCGCGGTGAACCCCTGGAAGTCCTACGACAAGGGCTACCTGGCCGTGACCACGATCGATGGCCGCACCTGGGTGGCGATGGGCGGACAGCTGGAGCAGCTGGCCGAGCCGCTCCGCGCACTCGGCAACTCGTCGACCGCGCGGCTGTCCTCGGAGACGGATCCGGAGGTGGTAACGATGCGTCAGCGTTCGTCGGTGGCGGCTGCGTACCTGCGGCTGCCGGCCTTGGTCTCGTACTTCGCTGCCTACCTGCCTGCGACGTTCACGACTCGGTATGCCGAGCTGGTCGAGGGCCTGCCGTCGCGCGGTCAGGTGCCTGTCACCACCTGGTTCCAGGTGCGTCGCGATACCGGGACCGAGCTCGAGTACGCCTGGCGAGTGCCCAAGGGCTTCGTCACCGATCTGGCTGTGCTGACCGCGCTGGCCGTGGGCGACAGCTGGAAGGGCTCGGCGAGCCACGGTGACAAGCACGACAAGCCGAACAAGCACCACTGAGCTCAGCCGATTGAGCTCAGCCCACCAAACTCAGTGGGCTGGGCTCGTTCAGGCTCATTCGGGCTCGAAGTGGATGGGATAGATCATGGTGACCACGCCGTGTTCGGGCGGCGGGAACATGATCTTTTCCAGGTCGTCCACGATGCACTCGGCCACATCGCAGTCGCGCAGCGTCAGGCGCTCGAGGCCTGCGTGGGTGACCTTGCCGTCGTGACCGATGAGGAAGCGAACGGTCACGTCGCCCGCCAGCTCACGTTGCCGCTTCAGGCCTTGGCGGTAGCAGCCCTGGAACGTGTCGAAGTGCGACCGCACCAGCTCCTGGACCGACTTCTTCGGCATGTGGCCGAGGCGGTCCGGATCGGCCTTGCGGAGCTCGCAGGCTGGTTCGGCCTTTTCGGGCCACGGTAGCGCCTCGTCGAAGACCAACGTGCCGTCGCCGGGGACGCGGATGGGCAGGGCCAAATTGCGAGCGTCGGGGTTCGGGTGGGCCGACTGGTAGCTCTCGACGGAGGCAGTGATGCAGCGGACCAGATCGCAGTCGCGCGCCGAGCCTCCGAAGGTCCCTTCGACGTGGACGCTGCCGTTCGGCTTCTCGTTCACGAGCAGGGTGATCTCACCGGGGGGACCCTTGCAGTTGCGTTCGGCCGAGAGCTGCAGACCCAGGGCGCGCCTCTCGCGCAGCAGCCACTGGTCTTCGTCACCGGGCGGCGGAAAATGGGAGGTGCCCAGCGTCTCGCCGCAGCTGGACGAATAGTCCGTCTCGCCCGCCGGTAGGGGGCTCGGTCCACGGGGGGAGCCGCCGTAGGAGGTGATGCGGGGTGGTGGCGCGCTCGCGCAGGAGAGAGAGCCCGCGAACAGTGCCAGTAGCCAGTGCTTCCTTACCCTCATCGCTCGATCAGAGCGCCGCCGGCGCGGGCGAGGCAAGTTTTGGCTGGACCGCATCCCGTTTGGCCGAGATCTGGGCCGCTGGGCCCCGGCGGAACCGGCCGAATGGGGAAAATTGGGCCAGATGGGCGACTTTGGGTCATGGGGCTGAGATGCCCGTCTCCCGGCACGCGCGCCGCTCGCTGCTTCGCCTGGCCCTCACGCTGGCCCTGTTCGTTCCCACCGTTGCCTCGGCCTGGGTCGAGACCACCGTGCGTAGCCACCACGCCCGGGTGATCGTCGGCCCCGATGCCAAGGGTGAGGTCCGGCAGGAGCTGGTGATCAAGTTGCGCGGCGGTCCCCTGCCAGCGCTGGAGCTGGACGGCTTCGCTCAGGGCATGGAGGTGTTGCCCGATGCTTCGGTGAGCCGAGTCGAGCAAGGTGCGACGGGCCTCTTGGCCGCGCTCACTCCTACGCCCAGCCCAGCTGGTGGTCTGCGGCTCGACATCGCTCTCGACCGCGGCCTGCGGGGTGGCAACTACCTCTTTCAGTTCGGGCACGGAGTGTCGTTCCGTGACGTCGGCTGGCTCGAATCTCGAGGTGACGACGTGCTGGTGACCTTCGTGGGACCTCGCTTGCCCACGGGTGTCGACGCGGCACGCGTGACCTTCGTGGTGCCCCACGGCACCTATCCGCCCCGCCTGCCGGAGCAGGCGAGCGGCCCTGCGGCTGGCATCCTCGTGCATCAGCTGCGTCAGGGTGCGGACAGCGATGAACTCGAGCTGGTTCGGGCACACTTGGCCGTCGCCGAGCCTGCTACCTGGCAGATCCTGGTGGCGCGAGATGCCTTCGGGCTGACCAGCCCGGCTACCTTGCCTGCTCCCCAAGGGCCCGTTCCCGTGGTCGAGCGCGCACTGCGCCGAGGTGGCTTCTCCTGGTCGCAAGTGTTGGGTGCCGTCGGGGTGGCGTTGGCTTTTGCTGCGCTGGCCTGGGCCAAGGGACTCACCGTGAACCGTGCTGCTGCCGTGCGTGGCGCACGTCCCCGGCCACTCGTCCCCGGTGCACCGTGGTTGCGCGCGCTGCTGACGGGTGTGGCGGCCGGCGGCGCCATCGTGGCAGCGTGGCAGCATCGACCTGGTTGGGCGGCGGCCTTGGCGCTCGGCGCTTGCTTGCCACTGACGTTCCTCTTGCCCGTGCGTGGAACGGCCCCGCGCGGGCCAGGCGCCTGGAAGAAGCTCGACCTCGGTGAGAGCCTTCCCGTGGAGCGTCTCCCGGGCCGCCTGCTCGACGCGGCGACCTTGCCGGGTTGCCTCCTGTTCGGCCTCGCTTGGCTGGTTGCAGGCGGACTGGCCTATCGGGCGCTGGCTTCTTCGACCTACGTCGCGCTCTTGGTCGTGCTGCTCGCCCTGGTGCTGGTCCCGTTGTTCTGGACGGGACGGCAGAGCGATCTTCCGCAATTGCCGGTCGTGCAGGGGCGTCACTGGCTGCGCTATCTGGAGCGAAAGCTCGGGGTGCCTGGCGTTCAGCTGGAGCTGTGGGGACGCGTACCGACGGGACTCGGCCTGCAGGACGCAGAGCATGCGCCCGAGCTTCCGCCCGACGAGGTGCGCGTGCGCCTCGTCCCGCAGAAGATCGAAAACGGGCTGCGCGCGCTCGAGGTCGTGCTCGAGGAAGGCCCCGGCGCCTTCGTGGTGCCCTGCGCGCTCGTCCGTGTTCTCGAAGACTCGGAAGCGGCACGTCGCCTCTCGCCGCGCCTGCCGTGGCAGCGCGGGCGCAGCTCCGAGGAGAAGGTCGCGTTGGTTCGACCTTCGCTTCCCGTGCCGCGCGCGCTGGTCGCGCTGCTGCGTCAGCTGTGTCTGCAGCTGGCCACTCCTCGGCCCAGCCAGCGCTCCGCCAAGGCCGATGCATCGGGCCGCGCGCCGGGGTTGTCGGGCTCGGCCATTCCCGCCAACTGACGACCGCCCCCTCGAGCTGCTCTCCTCACCAACGGGGCGGAGTGAGACCGTCGGCTTCGAGCAGCTCCTGCAGATCATCGGCCAAAGGCGCCGTGACGTGCAGTTGCGCCGGGCCCGAGCTGGGCCCGAGCTCGACCTGGCCCGACACGGCGCGCGCGTGGAGCGCATGCCGTGGTCCCGCTCCGAGGCCGCCGTACAGCGGATCGCCCCAGAGCGGGCAGCCGAGGTGAGCCAGGTGGGCGCGCACTTGGTGCCGGTAGGCGTGGGACGCGTGGGCCTCGATCAGGATCAAGCTCTGGCCGCGGCCCAGGATCCGATAGCTGGTGTGCGCGGCTGTTCCTTCAGCGGCGACCTTCACGCGCCGGCGGTCCTGCGGATCGGGCAGCAGAGGCGCGGTCACCTCGCCGTGTTCTCGGGGCGGAGGCGACGTGACGATGGCCCAGTAGCTCTTGTCGAGCGCGCCATCTCGTAGCGCGGCACGCAGGCACGTGAAGGCGTGTTGGGTGCGGGCGGCCAGGAGCACCCCGCTCGTTTGCGTGTCGAGGCGGTGAATGAGCCCGGGCTCACGGGGACCGTAGCCGACCCCAGCCATCTCCGGATAACTCGCCAGGAGCGCGCTGGCGGCCGTTCGGGTGGCGCGTCCGGGCAGCGCGGCGCTCGGCAGGCCGGCGGGCTTGTCGATGGCAACCCAGTCGACGGTCTCGCTCAGCAGCCGGAGCGTCAGCTCGCCGGTGGGGTGCGCTGCTCCGTCGTCGTCGAGATCGACCTCGAGCACCTGCCCGGCTCGCAGGAGATCGCCTTTGCGCGTCGGGCGACCATCGAGCCACACGCGCCCTTCTTCGATTAGGCGCTGGGCGCGCCTCCGCGACAATTCGGGTAGCAGGAGCGCCAGGCCCTGGTCCACGCGCAGCCCCTGCGCCGTCGTCGCGACCTGCAGTCGTACCAGGGCAGCGCTCACTCCAACTAGCCTACCACGTGTCGCAGGGGGCGCTGGGTCTCAGAACATGACGCTGGCGCGAATGAACCCGCCGAAGCCGAACGAGGTGTCGACCTTGTAGCGCCTGCCCGGCTCGTTGATGACCTGGCGAAAGTTGGGGTTCGGCGCGCCGAGAGCTTGCCACTCCGGGACCTGATCGCCGTTGTCGTTGGTGGTGGAGCCCGACTGGTACTTGCAGGGGCCGGCGAGCGTCGCGTCGGCCGGAAAGGTCGGCGTACAGGCCTGATCGAAGGTGATGTCGTGCGCCTGGATGACGCGCATCGTGCCACCCAGATCGAACTTCACGTACTCGCCGGCCTGCCAGGTGAACTGAGCTCGAAAGTCGTAGTCGCCGTGACCTTGGATCCCGGTGATGCCGGAGAAGAACACCCGCTCGGAGTTGGGATCGACGACGGAGGGTACCCACGGGTTGGGCTCGCCGTTGGGCGCGAGGTTCGGCATGTACTCGGCGAAGTTGGCCGAGCGTAGGGAGCCGGCCGCGCTCGAGCCGAGCGCGTCGAACAGCTCCGAGTAGTCACGGCCCTCGGAGACGTAGGTCCCGCGCACGCGAAAATCGAAAGAGATACGCTGGAACTTCTCCGGCTGCTCCCAGGGGATCACCGCCAGGCCCACCGTGACCGTTCCGCGCACCGGGGGGTGGTTCGCCAACACCGTCTTCAGGTCTTGCGAGCCGAAGTCCGAGCCACCCGTCGGAAACTCGAACAGGGCGCTGACGCCGCTGTAAGGCTCGATGTAGGCCAGGCGCTTGGACACGTAGGCGTGCGCCTCCAGGCCCGTCGTGCCTCGACTCACGCCGGGACCGCGTCCGCCGGTGAAATTGCCCTCGCTGGCGCCAGCCACGGGTCCGTACTCGGGCCCCAGCGGATCGGCCGTGCCGTTGCGATTGATGTCGGATGGGTAGGCGCACGCCACCTGGCCCTCGGCGGGAGAGCGGTTGCAGGCGTGCATCGGATCGGAAACGTTGAACCGCCCCTCGATGCCGATGACCCAGTTGGGCTGCTGCGGGTTCCGAAACTGGCTCATGATGCCCAGGTCGAGGCCCACGGCGAGGTACTCGATGCCGCTGCGGGTCGGCGACTGGAAGGGCACCTGGAACAATTGCTCACCGAGCAGGCCGACGTTGGCGTTCGACGAGTTGGCGGCCGAGCCGTTCCGATCGGCCAACGAGCGGTTGTTGGCCAGGATGACCGGCATGCGGACCTTGAGGGCCAGCTCGGGCAGCAGGCCGATGTCGATCTGCGGGATCAGGCGTTCGGTCGACTCGTTGTAGGTGGCGACATCGAGCAGATCACTCGTGTAGCCGCCCGATGCCATCACTGGCTGGGCGCTCTCACGTCGTATCGGCGCGCTGCGCTCTTCGTGCTCGAAGCCGAGACGCAGGTTCAGATCGAAGTCGTCGTCCACGTCGAACGCGTCCGCCACGTCCAGCAGATCGATGGCGGTGTCGTGCAGGACTTTGGGCTCGGCGCGGTGGCGAGGCTCGTCAGCGCGTGCCGTCGACGTGTGGCCGAGTACTGCAGCGCCGCCGAGCCACGCGGTCCCGCAGAGCACAGCCCTGCCGCCGAGGGCGAGCGCGCTCTGACTGGCCCACGTGCGACGGTTGGAAAGAGCCACGAGTAGTCGAGGAAACTAGCGGCCGACGCTCGAAACTGTCAACACGCCGGCCCGGCGGGCGCGGCTCTCAGCCCTCGGGCGGCCGCTCGTCGATCACGGGCAGGGCCTCCTCCGGGCGGGGCGCCACCAACGTAGGCCGATCCAACTCTTCGTCGTCTTCCTCGTCGAACAGCTCCTCGGTCAGGTCGTCGGCCGCCAGCTCTTCACGGGCTTGGCCCAACTCCCGGCTGGTCTCGGCCAGGCGATCGGCCACCACGCCGAGGAACTGCCAGAGCAGCTTGACCGCCAGGGCGTGCTCGTTGCGCAGCAGGGTCAGGAAGTCCGGCCGGCGGATCACCATCAGCTCGGCCGGGCCGAACGCCTTCACGGTGGCGGAACGCGGCTGATTGCGGACCAACGCCATCTCGCCGACGTGCGCGCCCTGACCCAGCGTGGCGATGACTGCGTCACCCCGGTACACCTTGACCTGCCCGGTCAGGACGATGAACAGCTCGTTGCCGGTCTCGCCCTGGGTCATGACCACGGCACCGTCCGCGTACTCGCTGATGTCCGTGACCTGAAGAACTCGCAGCAGCTCCCGATCCGAGAGCGGCCGGAACAGGCGCATGCGGGCCAGCAACTCGTGCTTCAGCTGGAGCTTGCGAGCGCGGTCCTCGTCGCGGTTGTCGGCGTTGCCGATGCCCAAGAGGACGCCGGTGATGTTGTCCGAGCCACCGGACTCGTTGGCGAAGTCCACCATCGCCTGGGTGGCGCCATCGAGATCGCGTGAGCGCATGCGCTCGCCCAGCGAGGCCAGCTGCTCCTCGTAGTACTGGTAGAGCCCGTCGGAACAGAGCAGCAGGCGGTCGCCTTCCAGCAGATCGAGCACCAAGCTCTCGGGCTCGGCGTGCTCGTAGACGCCCACGGCGCGAGTGATGGCGTTCTTTTGCGCCATCTTCTCCACCTTCTCACGGGGCATCTTCTTCTTTTTGACCAGCTCGTTGAAGACGTTGTGGTCTTCCGTCACCTGACGCAGCTCACCGCCGCGCAGCAGGTAGACCCGGCTGTCGCCCACCCAGGTCACGAACGCCTGCTGGCCGGACAACACGACCGCGACGATCGTCGAGCCCATGCCGCGCTTCTTCTCGTCCTGGGCCGCCTCCGCGTGCACACGCGCCGAAGCACGGTTCACGGAGAACTCGAGCATGTTGACGATGTCGCGCGCGCTGACCCGGTCCGCGCCCTTCTTCCCCGCGGCGTAGTCGGCCAGCATCTCGGCCTCCTTCTTCACCTCTTCGTGGAAGATGCGAACGGTCAGGGCGCTGGCC
>DATIDO010000077.1:0-3406 GCA_035456245.1 Polyangiaceae bacterium | reverse complement strand
GGATGCTCGGCTCAATCAGGTCGAACGACTTCGAAATGCCACCGGTGAAGACCAGTGCATTCAAATCGAGCACGTTCTGGATGTTGGCGAGCCCACGGCCCAAAGCCTCACCCATGCGCTCGAAAGTGCGAACCGCAGGCTCCTCGCCACGCCGTGCCGCCTCCGCGATCTCCTTGATCTCCTTGACCTCGGGCCCCCCGAGCTCCTGGTACATCCGCAGAAGACCTGCCGTCCCCGAGTAAGTCTCGAGGCAACCGCGCTTACCGCAGCCGCAAAGCGGCGCATCCGGCGAAGAGTCGATATTGATGTGGCCGATCTCGCCCGCGAAGCCGTTGCCTCCGGGGTAGAGCTGCCCACCGATGACGAGGCCGCCGCCGACGCCCGTGCCGAGCGTGATCAGCAAGAACGACGGGTAGCGCGAGCCATGACCGTAGAGATACTCGCCGAGCGCCGCGCTCGTTGCGTCGTTCTCGACCGCGACCGGGCAGCCCAGGCGTTGGTTCAGGCCCTTGCCGAGCTCCACGCCCTTGAACCCGGGCACGTTGGCGAGGCCCCAGCAACGACCACCGGGATCCACCTCACCGGGGATGGCGACGCCGACGCTCTTCGGCTTCGGATCGAGTTCGAAGACCACTCGCGCGATGGCATCGAGGACCTCGTCGGCCGGGACCCCTTTGGGGGTCGGCGTGTCGATGGCACGGATGACCCGTCCTTCTTCGACGATCGCTGCCTTGATGCCTGTACCTCCGAAATCGACGCCGATCATGGGCCCCGTATCGTCCGCAGCGGGGTCGGCTGTCAAGCCAGTACTTCCGCCCGCAGTGCAATATCGGAGCCCCGATCTTGACCCGCCGGCCCGCTGACCATATGGCTCCGACTGCGCCCCACGGGGCTGCAACCCAGGAACCCCATGAAGCACTCGGTCCCGCACACGGTTGGCAAAGAGACGGCGCGCAAAGTCGCCCGTTCGGCGTTCGATTCCTACAAAGCTCGCTTTGCCGAATTTTCCCCCCAGACCAACTGGACCAGCGACGACAAGGCCGACATCGGCTTCACCGTGAAGGGCATGACCCTCAAGGGCAGCGTCCAGGTCACCGACAAGACCATCGACATGGACCTCGACGTCCCGTTCCTCCTCAAGCCCTTCCAGGGCACCGCCATCAAGGTGATCGAGGGCGAGATCCAGAACTGGCTCGGCAAGGCTCAGCGCGGCGAGCTCGCCTGAGCGGCCCCGAAAGTCCCCTTCCGATCCCAACGCGCCCGCCGGACTCACCGTCCGTCGGGCGTTTGCACGTGTGCGATGTGTGAGGCCCTCGCTGCAATGAGCTTGGGGGGTGGTGCGCCTGCACTCGGAACGACCAGCGCTAGTCGCTCGGGGTGACCTTCGTCCGAGTGATCCCGCCTGCGCAGCGCCCGTCCGTCAGTAGCTGAGTTCCAGGCTGCCGTAGACGCTGCGCCCCGGCAGCGGGTACCCGACCGTGTCGAACTGCGCCACGTCGAACAAGTTCTCGAGCCGGGCACGAAAGGCGACGTGGCGCTCGAGGTAGAGCATCCCGGCCGTCAGATCCGTGACCAACTGCTCACCAATCACGATGAGCCCAGCCGGATCCGCCACGCGCCCCCCGCGGTAACGCAGACCGATGGTGAGCCAAGCGCGATCCAAGAGCCCCCAGTCCTCGACGTAGGACTCCAGCTCGCCGTACCAGGTGAGGCGCGAGAGCAAAGGAATCAGATCGCTGGTGACCAGGCGCCCCGGCGTCGTGTCACGAGGATCGAGCGCCGTGAGTTGACCAGAAAGACGGAGATGTCCGAGCAGCTGCGCTGCCAGCGCCAGCTCCACTCCCAGAGTGCGTGCCTCGGCAACGTTGTACGGGCGAACGTAGCCGAGCGCCGAGCGCCGATAGGCAATGAGATCCTCGGCGAAACGGGCGAAGCCGAACACCTCGCCCTCCAAGAAGACGAGCGCATGCGGCCGCGCCCGCCCGGATAGGCCCAGATCGAAGGCCCAGTTGCTCTCGGGTTCGAGGTCCGAGTTGCCGCGTGCCGCCGGGCCCACACCGTAGCGCTCGCCCAGTGTGGGGGGCCGCACGGCGCGCAGCACGTTGGCGCGCAGGGCGACGGGCTCGGAGAACTGCCAGAGCCCCCCCAGTCGCCCCTCACCGAAGCAGGTGTCCACCTCGCGAGCCACCCCCAGCTCGGTGCCGGTCACGTCCAGACAAGTCGCGCGGCCCACACCCTGCAGCTCGCTCTTGCCCCAATCGAGCCCCAGCACTCCGCCCAACCCGAGCAACTGCTCCATCGCGCGCGTGCGCACGAAACCCGGCTGCTCCAGGCGCACCCGCCCCGTCTCGAGCGACACATCGGCGCCGTAGCGGACGATCTTCTGCGTGCGCGCCCGCAGCGACGCGCGCGTCTCGACCCGCTCGCTGCCCAGCGCGAGCTGGTCCGTCCCCAGACCCAACTCGCCCCAAGGATCGGACGTGAGCTGCCGCTGCCCCACCGCGCGCGTGGCCAACGTCAACTGGCAGTCTTCGAGCGAGCCCTGGCACGGAACCCGTGACGTCAGCCCCCCGAGCCAGCGGTCACTCTGCATACGCGCATGCTGGGCCGTCAGCTGAGCAAGACTGGTGACACCTTGCTCCCGGCCGAAGGCGTTGAGCACCACGTCGGTGCGCACGGGTCCGCTCGAGGTCGGCAAGACGAAGCGCGAGACGGACCACAAGTCACCGGAGGTGAAGTCGGCGTTGCTGCGTCGGCGCGTCTGATCGTCGCTGGGATCGAAGGCCGTTCCACCGTCGTCGTGGTAGCTGAAGTCGTTGGTCGCCCGCGCCGCGCGATAGCCCAAGCTGGTCGATGCTCCGACCGAGTTCGTGCGGGTCGCCTCCGCCTGGTTCGAAGCCGACGCCCCGAGCCAGAGGGCCTGGCTGTCCCAGGAGCCCACCTCCATCCCCCCGCGGGCCTCGCTACTGCGTGGCACACGCGGCTCGAGCACGAGCGCGCCACCCAGGCCGAAGTGCGAGACGAAGTCCGGCGTACTGCCGCGGTAGACCTCCATGCGGTCCATCATCCACAGGGGCAGCCGGGACAAGTCCGTCACGCCCGTGAGCTCGTCCTGCACGCGAACCCCGGCGAGATACACCGGCACTTCGGCTGCGCTCGCGCCGCGCAAGCTCACCGTCGCCAGCTCGCCACTCGCGCCCGTGCGCGTCGACTGAGCCCCCGGCACCCGCGCCAACAGCCGCGCCACGTCCACACCCGGTTCGCTCAGCGCAGCGCGGCCCAGCACAGTGGATGCGGCCGCGCGGTCACGCGTCGAGCGACGGAGGCCAGCTTCTTCCACGCGAACCTCGGCCTCGCCCGAAGGCGGTTCGGTCGTCGCTCCATCGCCCGCTGCCGCCGGTGAGCC
>DATIDO010000076.1:0-2612 GCA_035456245.1 Polyangiaceae bacterium | reverse complement strand
CCACGCTCACCACCACCACCTTCTCGGCGCTCGGCACGTTGGGGTCCTGCATGCCGACCGACACACTCGTGTACACGCCCAGGCTCTCCACCTGGCGCTGGCTGCGCTCGATGGCGCTCTTCCTGAGCGGCTCACCCTCGTGGATCGACAGCCGCCTCCTGACGAGGGGCTCGCGGGTTCGCGTCGAACCCACCACCACGATGCGGCTCACGATGACCTTCTGCCGCTCGGCGATCTCGACCACGAGCCTGGCGCGCGTGTGATCTGGCGAGAGCTCGAGCTCGCTGTCGACGGCGACGAAGGCGTAGCCCTCCTCGAGGTACTCTTCACGGATGCGGTCCAGACCGCTCTCGATCTCGGTGAGCCGCGCTGGCTCTCCCAGCGAGAAGTCGGCGATGTCGAGCAGGTCGGCCGTCGTGCGCTGGGTGTTGCCACGGAACACGACGTCGTAGAGCACCGCGCGCGGCCCCGGGCGAATGGGGAGCACCAGCGTCGCCTCGGGCTCGCAGCGCCGCCCGGCGCGCAGATCGGCGTGACAGGTCTCGAGTACCGTCGCCGTCGGAGCGGCTGCGCCGCATGCGGCTTCGCTCGGCAGCTCGCCTACCGGGATGCACTCGCCCGCCGGAGAGCTTCGGGCGCAGGCGCGGCGCACCAGCGTGGCGGGCCCCACCTCGGCGTCGAGGTAGCCGTCCGAGCGGTAGAGGTCGCGCAGGTGCGCAACGACCTTCTCGTAAGACTCGGTGGAGTAAGAAGCATAGACGGCAGCTGGGAGCGGCGCAGGCGACGGGGTCGCGCTCGGCGTGCCCGCGCCGCGATCCAAGGTGCCCCCGTCGATGGGATGGACCAACGCAACGCCAGGAAAATTCTCCTCGAGCACGCCGTCGATCTCTCGATCGAGCTCGGCGTGACTCTTGGTGTCCCCGAGGCACGGGAAGCGCCGCTGCGTCACGCTGACGCGCGCGACCTCTCGGACCAACCCCACGTACTGGCGAGTGAGCCCCGAACGCGCCTCGTCGACGCGGAAGTCGACGGCGACGTCCAGGAACCCGTTCTGCACGTAGAAGGCGCGCAGCGCCTCCTCCAGCGTCTCGGCACGCACGTCGGGCACGATGGCGGCGTCGAGCTCCCCAACGAGGCGAGCGTCGTCGAAGCTCTGGGCGCCCTCGGTGCGCACGGTGACGAGCGGCCCCGAACGAACCAAGAACGTAACCGTGCGGCCGGTGATGAGCAGCTCCACCTTCGCGTCCACGAAGTGCTCCGCGACGAGCCGCTCGGCGAGCAGGCCGCGCGCCTCTTCGATCGCGTCGAGGTCCAGGCGCTGCCCAACCTTCACGCCGACCTTGGCGAGCAGCGGCGTGAGGCGCGGGTGGTGCGGCGAGGGCAGAACGCGGATATCGACCCGCGCCACGCGGCTCGCCAGGCCTTGGTCGATGTTCACCCGGATTACCACCTCGAGCTCATCGTCGGTCGGCTCGGCGAGAGCCGTGACCTTGGCCTGCGAGAAGCCGGCACGCTCGTAGGCGCGGCGCAGCTGCTCCTGGCTCGCGGCGAGGCTCCGCTCGGTGACCTCGTCCTCGGGACGAAACGCCAGCGCGCGCTGGTGGCTGTCGCTACCGAGCGAGCCACCCGTCACCACGACCTTGCGCACCAGCCGTCGCGGGGTAACCACGTAGCGAAGCAGCGGACCCTTCGGCGTATCGATGAGCTCCACGCGCATGCGGGCGAAGCGGCCGGTGCTCTCGAGCTCGCGGAGGCCACGCCTCACCAGCTCCCCGCTCGGCGGGCTACCCCGCTGCACGGAGCGCAGTGCTACGCGCTCGCAGAACAGCTCGCCCTCGCAGCGCACTTCCACGCCAGCGAGCGGCGTGGTGGCATAGCGATCGAGCGGCACGGCCGGCGCGATGCTGAGTTCACCGCCAGGCGGCGCGCTCTCTCCGGCGCCCCCCTGCGCCGCGCCGCCTTGCCTCGCTGCGCCCTCGCTCTTCGCCTCGTCGGCGACGTGCATCGGTGCCTGCTCGCTTGGCTCGCCTGCGGCGTCTGTCTGCCCAGACGGCGCCTCGGGGTCCGCAAGCACGGACTCCTGGGCGCGCGCGGTCGCACCGCCCCAGCCGAGCAGGATGGTGCCCAGCGCGAGCGCAGCCAGTGCCCGAAGCAGGGCAGCGACTCGATCTGGGTCTCGCCTCGGCCGTCTCACGTTCCGCTCGGGTCCGAGCGCCCTAGCTGGGCAGAACCCCGGCCCGACCACGGGCTCGCCTCCAAGCTATACAACGGGGCCGGAATCCCCAAACGGATACTTTGCCATTTTCCCGGCCTGGCTTACGGAAGCGGGGACGATGACGGCCGAGGCCCAACTTGCCCCCCCGAGCGAGCCAGTCCCTGCGCCGGACGCTCCCGCCACCGAGCCCCGCCGGCGCAGCAAATGGCGCTGGGCCTTTTGGTCCGCGTTCGCGGTGACCCCCGTTGCCATCGGCGGGCTCTGGATCGCGGTGCACAGCATCCCGTGGATGGGCCCGCTCGTCGCCAACACGCTGCGCAGCGTCGTGGGCAAAGAGAACGTCACGAAGCTCGAGGAGTTCGTCTACTCGATCGAGGATCGAGTCAACCGGACGCTC
>DATIDO010000075.1:0-2490 GCA_035456245.1 Polyangiaceae bacterium | reverse complement strand
AGCCGATCTCCTCGAGCTGGGCCGTGACACCCAGGCCCACCCACTCGCTCAGCCCGTAGGCCCAGCCGATCGAGTAGGACTTCTTGGAGAAGGTCTGCTCCAAGTGGCGATTCTGGAACAGGGTGGCCGAGCCCTCGACCAACGTGCGCGCCTCGAAGAGATAGTTCTCCTGCTCCGGCTGATTCAGGCAGATGGAGAGCTTCTGGTGGCCTTGGCGGCGTTGGTTGCTCCCGGCCAGATCGGCGAACACGCAGGTCGAGTTGGGCAGCACGCCGAACTGGGTCTGACCGAGGCGTGTCGGCTGTACCGCTTCGGGCAAGGTTCCCTCGCTCGAGCGCTGCGACAGCTGCAGGAACATGGTGGAGAAGACGAAGCTGGTGCCGGCGATGTCGAGCGTGGTGGCCGGGTTCTGCAGCGGCGCCGCGGCGTCGGTGCCAGCGGCTACACCGGTGCCGCCCTGCAGACTGGAGCGACCACCGATCAGCGCGGCGTCGTAGTTGGCCTGAGCTCGGGCCGAGCGCGGCCCGAGCGTGAGCCCGAGCAGGCAGGCGACGGCAACCGCGCGTTGGGTGAACGGGGGGGCAAGCGACGAGCGCACGAGGTACTCCCAACGAGAAGTACACCTGCCTGCCCCGAAAGAGGCAACCGCCCGCGCCGATCAGAGCGACCGCAAGAAGGCCAGGAGCGCGTCCTTCTCTTGGGCCGACAGCTGCAGGTAGCCGTCGCGGGCCTTGGCGCCCTCGCCGCCGTGCCAGCGGATGGCCTCCTCCAGCGTCCGAGCGCGGCCGTCGTGCAGGTACGACTCGCTGCCCGTGGTGGGGCGGGTGAGGCCAATGCTCCACAGCGGGGCGGTGCGCCACTCGCTGCCGCTGGCCGCGCCGTCGGGTTCACCGTCACCCTCGCCGTGCGGGCTCCCCTCGCCCAGTGTGTCGGCGAGCCCCTCCCCCATGTCGTGGAGCAACAGATCCGTGTACGGGTGGATGGTCTGCCCACGCAGCTCGCCGAACGGGTGATGAGCCGAGGTGGTGAAGGTCGTGGTGTGGCAGTCCGCACAGCCAATCGACTCGAACAGCTCTTCGCCGCGTAGCGCCGCCGCATCGTCGAGCCCGCGACGAGCGCGGATGCCGAGCAGCCCGAAGTACTTCACCAGGTGGTCCAGATCGGCGTCGGCGAGCTCGGCGCCCGAGGCGCCGCAGTTGGTCTGCGCAGGTCCGCAATCCGGCTTCGGGAACACCGACGTCATCACGCCCATGTCCGTGTTGAGGGCCGCGGCGATCTGATGCTTCAGCTTGGCTTGCCCGGCCTTCCAGCCCAGCCGCCCCAGGCGCAGGGCGCCCGACTCGGGATCGACGACGACGCGCGCGCGGCCCGAAATGCCGTCACCGTCCGCGTCCTCGGCGTCGACGTGGGCCAGAATCGCGCTCTCCGGGATGGCTTCGAGCAGGCCCATGCCGACCAGTTGGGGAGCCGCGCGGGCCGAGAAGCGCGCTGGCGCGCTCGGTGTGAACGAATATTCCGGTCGCCGCAGGCCGTCTGCTTCTACCCAGCGAGCCAGGGTCACCGTGCCCTCCGACGCCCCCAGATCTTCGCCCGGCTGGAGCAGCGCGCCGAACAGCGCATGCACGTCGGCGTCGGCGTCGGCCACCTTCACGATGTACTGGTCGAGCAAGCTGCCGGCCTCGGGGGCCAGCGCGCGCGTGTTGCGGGTGTGACAGGCATCACAGGCGTGGTTCACGTAGAGCGGCCCCAGCTTGCCGGCCTGTTCCGTCCACACCGGGTTGGCCGGATCTTCGTCGTGCTTGCCGTCGAGAAAGTCCGTGTGCACGGCGCGGCGCCCGAGCAAGAACGGCTGCGCGTTCACGCTCGAGAGGTTGGTCGACATCTGCAAGAAGTGGTTGTCCGGCTCGTTCGAGTATTGGTAGGGCAGCGTGGTCTTGCCGCCGAGCCAGCCCTCTTCGGGGATGGGAAAAGAGGCCTCGCCGGGGCACGGGCAGACGTTGCTGGCAGCCTGGTGGGCCTGCCACGGCACGAGCCCGCGGCCCACCACATACAGGTAGGTGGTGCCGTAATAGTTGGCGCGGCCGCCTTTGGCCTCGACGGTGGGATCGAGGAACTGGCTCAGCTCGAACTCCATGGAGTCGCCGACCTGCAGCGGCTGGCCGGTGGCGCCGTTCACGCTCACCGTGCGCGTGTAGTGCAGGTCGTCGAGCGGCGTCATGACGCCGTTGTTGTGGTACTCGGCGACGGTGCCGATGCCGCGATAGAAGAAGCGCAGCTCGGCTTGGTCGTCGTGCAGCTTGAACTCGGTCGTCACGTTGAAGGTGATGGTGGATCCGCCGCGACCGACCGTGTCGACGATCTCGACCGCGGCGCTACGATCCTCCCAATAGAGCTTCAGGTAGTGATCGTAGGCCTGGAACTCGTCCTCGCGGGCGTGTCGGTCCCGGCCGCGATCCCCCAGGCGCGTGATCAGCGCCGTCCCTGTGTCCT
>DATIDO010000074.1:0-2998 GCA_035456245.1 Polyangiaceae bacterium | reverse complement strand
GTGAAGCGCGCCTTCTGTTCGAGGGTCGCGTAGATGACCACGGCGCCGACGGTGGTGTCGTCGACCACCAGCGGAATGACCACGACGGGTCGCTCGAAGTCGCGTTGGTTGGAGGCGCGCTCCTCGTCGATCTGCGAGCTGCCCGCCTGGACTGCCTTGCCGATGATCGAGCCGGCAACCGGGATGGGGATGACCCGATCTCCCGGCACGCCTTCCGATGCGATGGGCGTCAGCTCGGTGCCGTCGCCCGAGAGGAAGTACATGGTGTACGCCTCGGCGCCGACGAGCTGCGCGAGGATCTCCTTGATGCGGCGCACCACGCCACGCGGCGAGATGCTCGCGTGGAGCTGGTTGGAGGCGACGAACAGGTTGGCGAGTTGGGCAAACTCGCCCTCCACCTCGTTGAAGCGCTCGTCGAACGAGTCTTGTGCCTTCTCGGCGCGCTCCGTGCGCCGCACCAGCTCCTGTCGCTCCGCCTCGAGTGCCTCCACCTTTTCGAGCAGGCGCGCCATCGCGTCGTCTGCTTCGAGCTGAGCCCGCAGGCGCTCGTTGGTGTTCTCGAGTTCCAGGAGTCGATCACGCATGCGCGTGTATTCCGACATGAACTGTTCGGTCAGCCGCGCGCCTCGCGAGAAGCTCTGCAGGACCTCGTCTCGCTCCCGCAGCAGATCGGGAGGTGGAGTGCTTTGGCTCGCTTTGGTCGTCTCGCCCATCCGTCGTCTCGTTCCCTGGCCTGCGGGGCCCGCCCTGCGACATTGGTCCGCAGCGACGCCCACTCCTCGGCAGGTTACCAATTGTCCCGCCTTCGGGAAGGGCCGAGTGCGGGCTTGCATTTCGGCACGTTCTCGGGCCCCCTCGCCACATGAGCGACCTCGGGCAACGCAAGACTGACCACATCGAGCTAGCCTTGCGAGCCGATGTAGGTTTCAGGCGGACCACCCTCCTCGAGGAAGTCGAGCTGGTGCACTCGTCCCTGCCGGAGCTGTCCTGGGACCAGTTGGACACCTCGCTCGAGCTCTTCGGCAAGCGCCTGAACGCTCCGCTGGTCATCGCCGCCATGACCGGCGGCAACGACCGGGCCGGGGAGCTGAATGCTGGCTTGGCCGAAGTCGCCGAGCGCGGCGGCTACGCGATCGGGCTGGGGTCGCAGCGCGCCATGGTGAAGACCGGCGCCATCGACGCGACGATCGCCACCAGCTACCGGCTGCGCTCCGTCGCGCCGACCGCGCTCGTCTTCGGCAACATCGGCGTGGTTCAGGCCGGCCAGATGTCCAGCCAGTTCGTGATCGACATGCTGGGCGACGTGGGCGCCGATGCGCTCTGCATCCATCTCAACCCGGCCCAGGAGCTGATCCAAGCCGACGGCGACCGCGACTTCCGCGGTTGCCTCGACACCATCGCGCGACTGACCGAGGAGCTCGAGCAGCCGGTGATCGTCAAAGAGACCGGCGCCGGTCTGTCGCGGGCCACGGCGCTCGCGCTGCGTAGCCGCGGCGTACTCCACGTCGATGTGTCGGGCGCGGGGGGGACGAGCTGGACGGCGGTGGAGACGCACCGCGCCAAGGACGAATTGGCGGAACGCGGTCGGCTGTTCTGGAACTGGGGGATCCCCACGGCCGCCAGCCTACTGGAGGTGGCGCCCGCCGAATTCAAGACGGTGATCGCGACCGGCGGGATCCGCACGGGCCTCGACGTGGCTCGCGCCATTGCGCTCGGCGCGCGAGCCGCCGGGCTGGCGCGCAGCGTCCTGATCGAGCTGGACCGCGGCGGTGTCGACGGCGCGCTAGGCTACCTGAAGCGCGTGGAAGGCGAGCTGCGGACCACCATGCTGCTGACCGGCAGCCCCGATCTGCGCCAGCTCGCGCGCGCACGGCGACTGCTGGGACCGAACCTGCGCGGCTGGCTCGAGGGCTGAAGCCTCGCTCGAGGGGCGAGGCAGGCGAACGAGGCCCCACGAACCGCCGAAAGGCGCGTTCTGCCTGGTTTGACAGCGAAATGCCCCCTCCCTACGGTCGCCGCGCATGACTCGCGCACCAGCGCAGACGACCGACTTCTCGCGCCTCTTGGTGCAAATCCAGCGGCGCACGGAGCCGCTGCTGCGCCGCGCGCTGACGCGTAGCCGCCGCGAAGCCAAGCCGCTCGGGCCCGAGGTGACCGATCTGGTCGACGCCGTTCAGTCGCTGTCGTTGCGTGGTGGAAAGCGACTGCGCCCCGCCTTGCTCTGGGTCGGCGCTCACGCTGCGCCCGGCCCCGTCCGTGGCCCCGCGCGCAGCACCGCACGCTCACGGAACACGGCCCATCGAGAGGGCGCCCCTACCGAGAACTCCCTGCTCCAGTTCGGCGTCGCGCTCGAGCTGATGCAGGCCTATTTCTTGATTCACGACGACTGGATGGACGGCGACGAGGAACGGCGAGGTGGCCCAACGGCCCACGTGGCCCTCACCCGTGCGTTGGGTTCGCCGTTCCTGGGCGAACGCTCGGCCATCCTGGCGGGCGATCTGGCGCTGGCGTTGGCGCAGCGACAGGTCGCCGAGCTCGACGTCCCCTGTGATCGCCTGGTGACCAGCCTGCGCGACTTCGCCGAGATGCAAACCGCAGCCGTCTACGGCCAGCAGCTCGACATCGTGGGGCGCACCGAAGATCCCGAGCTCACCTACGCTCTGAAGACCGCGAGCTACACGGTGCTCGGCCCGCTGCGCGTCGGCGCGAGCCTCGCGGGCGCTCCGGCAGCCACACGAGCCGCCCTGACCCGCTTCTCGGCGCCAGCCGGCATCGCCTTCCAACTCCGGGACGATCTGATTGGTGTCTTCGGCGATCCCGAGAAGACCGGCAAGCCGCGCGGCGGGGACCTGCGCGCCGGCAAGCGAACCTGGATGCTGGTGCAGGCGCAGCGTGAAGCGACGCCCGCGCAGCGTCGCCTGCTGACGCGCGTCCTCGGTCGCCGCGACGCTCCGACGGCGGACCTGGAGGCAGCGCTCGGGGTGCTGGAGCGCACCCG
>DATIDO010000073.1:0-2237 GCA_035456245.1 Polyangiaceae bacterium | reverse complement strand
TGGGCTTGATGCGGCCGATGGAACGCAGCTTCATTTCCCGGGGCTCGGCAAAGGGCGCGCGGCGGTCGAAAACCTCGCGCGAATGCTTCGCGATGAACTGCTTGACGATCCGGTCTTCCAGCGAATGGAAGCTGATCACGGCCAGGCGCCCCCCGGGCTGCAGCACGGCCAGGCTCGCCTCTAGCGCCTGTTGCAGCTCTTCAAGCTCGGCATTGATGAAAATCCGAAGAGCCTGAAATGTGCGCGTTGCAGGGTTCTGGCCCGGCTCGCGGGTTTTGACCGCGCCAGCCACGAGCTCGGCCAGCTCGGCGGTGGTTGAAACTGGGCCCCGTTCTTGTCGGCGAGCAACAATCGCCTTTGCAATCTGAACAGCAAACCGTTCTTCGCCATAGTCACGAATCACCTCCGCAATCTGTTGCTGCTCGGCTGTCGCCAGCCATTCGGAAACGCTCTCGCCGCGCGTGGTGTCCATGCGCATGTCGAGCGGTCCGTCGAAACGAAAAGAAAAACCCCGTGCGGGGTTGTCGATCTGGGGAGAGCTGACACCGAGGTCCATCAGCAGGCCCGCCACACTGGACCGCGGCAGTTCCCCCAGGTCCCTGAAGCCCTGGTGGCGGATGGAAAAACGCGCATCCTCGATGCGCGCTGCTTCGGCCACCGCTTCCGCGTCCTTGTCGAACGCGATCAGCCGGCCCGAGGGCCCCAGCCTGGCGAGAATCGCGCGGGCATGGCCGCCGCGTCCGAAAGTGGCGTCCACGTAGGTGCCCGCGCCCTCCGAGGGATCGGGGAAAAGTGCATCCACCGCTTCCTTCAACAAGACGGTGGTGTGGGTCCACGGCTGTTCCACTGCGCGCCTCAGAACGAGAAGTCCTGGAATACGTCCGGCATCTGGCCTTGGGTGGCCTCGGCCTCCTTGGCATCGTAGGTCGCCTTGTCCCAGAGTTCGAAGTGATTGCCCATGCCCAGGAGCAGAGTGTCGCGCGAGATGCCAGCAGCGGCACGCAGTTCCGGGGAGATCAGCACGCGGCCGGTGCCGTCCATCTCGACGTCCATCGCGTTACCGAGGAAGACGCGCTTCCACCACTGCGCCGACATCGGCAGCGCGGCGATGCGCTCGCGGAACTTCTCCCACTCCGGGCGCGGGAACAGCATCAGGCAGCCGTGCGGATGCTTGGTGAACGTGAGCTGGCCGCCGGCGGTCGCGCTCAGGACGTCACGATGCCGGGTCGGCACGGAGAGCCGCCCCTTGGCATCCAGACTGAGCGATGAAGCGCCTTGAAACACGACCACGAGACCCCGGTGGTGGGAATTGTCGCGAGGCCCGAATCAGGCCTTGCTCGACACTTTTTCCCACTTAACTGCACTTTTTTCCACTGTAGCAGGAAACGCCTACTCCGCAACCGGGGCTCGGGGGTATTTTTTGTAATGGAATCAACGACTTAGCGGTGTTTTTGCACGCGCAAAAACACCGAATTCCGTTGCAAATGAAGCACTTAGCTCACGCAATGAAAGTAATGCATGAGCCGCGTCCTACGCCAGCCGATTCAGAGGATGAATCGAGAAAGGTCTTCGTCGTGACTTAGTGCCTGGAGGCGTTCGTCGACATAGGCGGCGTCGATGCGCACCGCCTGGCCATCGAGCTTGGCGGCATCGAAGCTGACTTCGTCGAGCAGCCGCTCCATGACGGTCGACAGCCGCCGCGCGCCGATGTTCTCGGTCCGCTCGTTGACATCGAAGGCGATGCTCGCGAGCCGCGTGATGCCCTCGGGCGTGAATTCGAGCGTGACGCCCTCGGTCGCCAGCAAGGCCTGGTACTGCTTCACCAGCGAAGCCTGGGTCTGGGTCAGGATACTCTCGAAATCGGCCACCGACAGCGACTGCAGCTCGACCCGGATCGGGAAGCGGCCCTGCAGCTCGGGGATCAGGTCGCTCGGCTTGCTCAGGTGGAAGGCGCCGCTGGCGATGAACAGGATGTGGTCGGTGCGCACCACGCCGTACTTGGTGCTCACCGCCGTGCCTTCGACCAGCGGCAGCAGGTCGCGCTGCACGCCCTGACGCGAGACATCGGCGCCCTGCGCCTCGCTGCGGGTCGCGACCTTGTCGATCTCGTCGATGAAGACGATGCCGTTCTGCTCGGCGTTGTGGATCGCCTGGCTGCGGATCTCGTCCTCGTTGACCAGCTTGGCGGCCTCTTCGTCGATCAGGAGCCGCATCGCCTCGGCGATCTTGAGCTTGCG
>DATIDO010000072.1:0-6531 GCA_035456245.1 Polyangiaceae bacterium | reverse complement strand
CTGTCGCTGGTTCGCGGTGAGAACGAGCGCCTGCGCAAGCTGGCCGGGTTGCGCGAATCGGTGGGCGTGGAGTCGGTGAGCGCAGTCGTCACCACCAAGGCGCCGACCGAGTTCTTCCGCGTGGCGCAGCTGGTCGTCGATTTTTCGAGCGGCTTGGTGCGCGAGAACATGCCGGTGATCGCGCCGGGCGGCGCCGTCGGCCTGGTGAAGCGCGTGAGCGGCGACACGGCGACCATCGCGCTGGTGGCGGACGCCGGCTTCGGCGTGGACGTGCTGGTCATGCGCACGGGTGCACGCGGCTTCGTCCGCGGCATCGGTGACGAGTCGAAATACAGCGTGCGCGTCGAGTACGCGCAGCGCTCCGACGAGATCGAGGTGGGCGACGTGTTGGTGACCAGCGGCGTGGGCTGCCGGTTCCCCCGTGGTATCGCGGTGGCGCGCGTGACCGAGGTGGTGAAGCGCGACTTCGGCGCCTACCAGAGCGTCAACGCCGAGCCGACCGTCGATTTCTCGCGTCTCTCCGAGGTGCTCGTGCTGTTGGCCGACACGGGCGACTGCGGCGCCCAGCCCGGAGCGACGAGGTGAAGAACGCGGCGTACTTGCTGATCGGCTTGGTGCTCGTCCTGGTCCAGGGCACCTTGCACCGATTGCTGGCGCCGTTCCTCGACCAAGTCTGGTTCGGCCTGCACGTGGGGCGCGTGCTGCACGGCGCCACGCCGAGCCTCGTCCTGCCCTTGGTCGTCTACTTGGGCATCCACGAGGCCTCGACCGCTCGCGGAGCGCTGCTCGCCTACGGTCTGGGCTGGATCGTCGACGTGCTCGCCGGAGGACCAGCCTTCCTCTTTCGCTTCACCATGGTGGCGATCTGGTGGCTGTCGCGCATCACCTCCAGCCGCGTGAGCGCCCAGTCGGCCGCCATGCGCATCCCGCTGGCCTTCGCCGCCTCCCTGGTGGAGAGCATCTTCGTCCTCACGCTCTTGGCCATCTTCGGCACCGACAACCGGCGGCCGCTGGAACTCTCCGCCATCGTACTCCCGCGCGCCATCGGCACGGCGCTGTTCGCCCCCTTCGTCTTCGCCCTGGCGCAGCGGCTGCAGGCCGACACGCAATCGTCGTCCGGGCAGGCCCAGGGCGCCGCCTCGAGCTGAGCCATGGCGACACTCGGTCAGCGCTCCGACGTGGGGGAGTTCAGGCGCCAGTATCGCTGGTTGGTGCTGTTCATCTTCGTCGTCTTCACCGTCCTGGCGGTGCGGCTGTTCTTGATGCAGGTCGTCCACGGCGACGTGCACGAGGCGCAGGCGCGCCGCAACATCATCGACGAGACGCGCCTGGCCACGACCCGCGGCGTGATCCGTGACGGGCAGGGCAAGGTCCTCGCCTCCAACCGGCCCGCCTACAACGTCTACGTGGTGCCCAGCCAGATCGACTTGGAGAAGACCTGGCCGCGCGCGGCTGGCTACCTTCGCCTGGACGACGCCACGACGCGCGAAATCGAAGCCCGCGTGATCGAGCTGCGCAAGGACGCCCGCCGTGCCGAGCAGCACGCGCTGATCCGCGTGGACGTGGACCGCGACGTCATGGCCACGCTGGAGACCTACGCCGACGAGCTGCCGGGCGTGCGCGTCTTGCCGGCCCCCGTGCGCTCCTATCCGTTCGGGGAGCTGGGCGCTCACATGCTCGGCTACATGCGCGAGGTCGACGCCGAGATCCTGGCCGAGTACCCGCAGGGCGGTTATCGCGCGGGCGATCGCTTGGGCGCCGTCGGCGTGGAGAGGCGCTGGGAGAGCTACCTGAAGGGGCAGCGTGGCTTCCGGCGCTTCATCAAGAAGAAGACGCGTGGCGAGCTGGTCGCCGAGCTGGAGCAACGTTACCTGGGTGAGGGGCACGTGCAGGAGCCCACGCCGGGCCGCGACATCTCGCTGACCGTGGACATCGAGCTGGTGCGCTCGGCCGAGCAGGCCATGCGTGGTCACTTGGCGGGCGCGGTAGTGGTGGTCGACGTGCGCACGGGCCGGGTGCTGGCCGCCTTGTCCAAGCCCAGCTTCGATCCGAACGTGGTGTCCGGCGGCAGCGGCAAGGCCGCCGTGCAGGAGGCCTTCAACCGCTACTTCAGCGATCCGCTGACGCCCACGCTCGACCGCACCGTCTCGGCCGCCTACCCGCCCGGTTCGACTTACAAGCCCTTCACGGCCTTGGCCGCGCTCGAGGCAAACCTGATCGAGCCCCAGGGTGAGGTCGATTGCCGCGGCGGCTGGGAGTACGGCAAGCGCTACTTCCGCTGCACCGGCGTGCATCGTCACGTGAACCTGCACGAGGCGCTGGTCCAGTCCTGCAACAGCTACTTCTACGAGCTGGGCTCGCGCATCCAGATCGATCAGCTGGCCGAGGTAGGCAGCCGCTACGGCTTCGGCGTCGGTACCGGCGTGGGTGTGAACCCCGAGTCCCGCGGCCGCATGCCCACGCGCGCCTGGTACACGCGCCGCTACAAGGGCGCCTTCCGCGGCGGCTTCACCCTGCTCGCTGCCATCGGTCAGGGCGCCACGACGGTGAACGTGTTGCAGCTGGCGCTGGCCTACGGCGCGCTGGCCAACGGCGGCACGCTGTATCGTCCCCAGGTGGTGCGCAGCATCGAGACCAGCGACGGCACGGTCGTTCAGGACTTCCCGCCTCGCGTCCGCCGCATGGTCGAGGTCGATCCCGGACAGCTTTCGACCGTGAAGGCAGCCATGGTCGACGTCGTGCTCGACAAGAAGGGCACCGCGCACGCGGGCCGCATTGAGGGTGTGGACGTGGCCGGAAAGACCGGCACCGCGCAGGTCAGCCAGCTGGCGCCGCGCGGCTCCGATCAGAGCAACGTCGAGTACTTCAACCGAGACCACGCCTGGTTCGCGGGCTTCGCGCCTGCCCAGTCGCCCGAGATCGCGGTGGTGGTCCTGGTCGAGCACGGTGGTGGCGGTGGCAAGAACGCCGTGCCCGTGGCCATGCGCGTGGTGCGTGACTGGCAGCGGATGAAGGTCGAGCGCCTGTCTCGTCAGGCGGAGTCGAAGAAGGATACGAACTGATGGCCCGTTCGATGTTCTCGTCCCGGGGCGGCCCCCACATCGACATGCCCCTGCTGCTCGTGGTGGTGGCGATCGCCTCGGTCGGGGTGGTGAACCTGTACAGCGCGACCAGCGCCTACGTGGGGGCGGCTCGGCACGGCGGCCTGGCCGGCATCTACGTCACCCAAATCTACTGGATCGTGGTGGGGCTGCTGCTCGCCATGCTCGTCGCGGCCATCGACTACCGACATTTCGAGCGGCTGGCGCCCATCGCCTACGTGGGCGGACTGCTCATGCTTTGTTCGGTGTTCGTGCTGGCGACGGACGTGCGCGGTTCGGCGCGTTGGATCCGCCTGGGCTCGTTCACCTTCCAGCCCAGCGAATTCATGAAACCGGCGCTGGTTCTCATGATGGCGCGCTACATCCAGAACGACTCCAAGGTCGAACCACGCACCTTGCTCGATCTGGCGCTGCCGCTGTTCGTGACCGCCGTGCCGGTGGGCCTAGTCATGCTCCAGCCCGATCTGGGGACGTCGCTCATCTATTTGATGTCGGCGCTTTCCATGCTGGCCATCCTGCGTATCCGCCCCGCCAGCGTGCTCTGGGGGAGCTTCTGGTCGGTCGTCGCCACCCTGGTGATGTGGAACTTCGGCATGAAGGACTACCAGAAGGCCCGCATCACCAGCTTCCTCGATCCGCTCAAGGACAAGCAGGGCACGGGCTGGCACGCCTTCCAGGCCCAGACCGCCATCGGCAACGGCGGCCTGACGGGCGAGGGCTTCATGCAGGGGACCCAGAACCAGTTTCGCCTGCTGCCCGACCAGCACTCGGACTTCCCGTTCGCGGTGTTCGCCGAGGAGTTCGGCTTCGTCGGCTGCGTGGGCCTGCTGATCCTGTACGGCTTTCTGTCGATCTGGGCCGTGCACATCGCCTCCCAGGCCAAAGATCGCTTCGGCGCCGCGCTCGCCATCGGTTCGGGCGCCGTGCTGTTCTGGCACGCCGTGTTCAACCTGGGCATGTCGATGGGCGTGCTCCCGGTCGTAGGCGTCACGCTGCCGCTGTTCTCCTACGGCGGCAGTAGCCTCGTCAGCATGCTGATTTGCTGCGGGCTGCTGATGAGCGTGTCGATGCGACGCACCGGCATCTGAGGCGCGCGCGCGAGGCCGGGCCTGCCCGGAGGCGTTGCATCTGAACTGACGGGGCCGCTCGAACGAAAGGGCCCCGAGCATGGGGCCCCCCGAAAAGGGCGGCCCCCGAACACACGCTCTCAGGGCTCGACGCGGAAGAGCTCGTCCAGATCGGCCTTGGTGAGCTTCTTGCCGCCGCCGGCGTCCTCGCCGAGCACGGCCGCAACCAGATCCTTCTTCTTCTGCTTGAGCTGCAGGATCTTCTCTTCGATCGTTCCGGCCGCGACCAGGCGGTAGACGGAGACGACCTTCTTCTGGCCGATGCGGTGGGCGCGGTCGGTCGCCTGATCTTCGACGGCCGGGTTCCACCAGGGGTCGAAGTGAATGACGGTGTCCGCCGCCGTCAGGTTGAGGCCGCTGCCGCCCGCCTTCAGGCTGATCAAGAACACCGGGATGGTCGGATCGTCCTGGAAGCGATCGATGCGCATGGCGCGGTCGATGGTGCTGCCGTCGAGGTACTCGTACTTGATCTTGTCCTCGTCCAGCGCCGCAGCCATCAGCTTCAGCATCGAGACGAACTGGCTGAAGATCAGCACCTTGTGGCCGCCGGTCTCGACTTCGTCGACCAACTCGCGCAGAGCCATCAGCTTGGCGCTGTCCTCGTTGCCGAGCTCCTTGGGCAATCCGAGTAGGCGCGGATCGCAGGCTGCCTGCCGCAGCTTGGTCAGGCCGGCCAGGATGTGCAGCTGGCTCTTGGCCACGCCCACGCGCTCCACCTCGCCCATCACCTGGGCGCGCACCTCGCGCAGCACCTGCAGGTAGATGGCCTTCTGCTCGGGCGCCATGTCGATCAGCTGGTCGAACTCCAGCTTCTCCGGCAGGTCCTTGGCCACTTCGAGCTTCGTGCGGCGCAGGATGAATGGGTGAATGACCGCGCGCAGGCGAGCAGCCTGCTTCGAGTCGCCCTGATCGATGGGGCGAGCGTAGCGCTCTTCGAACTTCTGCAGCGGCCCGAGTAGGCCGGGGCTCACGAAGTCGAAGATCGACCAGATTTCGCTGAGTCGGTTCTCGATGGGGGTACCGGTCAGCGCCAGGCGGTGGCGAGCCGTCAGCTCTTTGGCGGCCTGCGCAGTCGCGCTGATGGGGTTCTTGATCGCCTGGGCCTCGTCGAGGATGGCGTACTCGAGATCGAGGCTCTGCAGGAGCGTGATGTCGCGGCGCAGCAGGGCGTAGCTGGTGATGATGACGTTGGCGTCCTTCAGCTCGTCCTTCTGCCCCTTGCGTCCCGCGCCGTGCCACAGGGCCACGGTCAGCGTGGGGGCGAAGCGCTCGATCTCACGGTGCCAGTTGGTGACCACAGAGGTCGGCGCCACGATCAGCGCGCGCACGGGTGAGTCGGCCGAGTGCAGCGAGAGCAGCATGGCGATCGTCTGGATCGTCTTGCCGAGACCCATGTCGTCCGCCAGCACGCCGCCCGAGCCGATTTCGTGCAAGAAGCGCAGCCAAGACAGGCCTTGCTCCTGGTAGGGGCGCAGCGTCGCCTTCAGGCCGCGCGGCTTCTTGATCTTCTTGATCTCGTCCAGGTTGGCGAGCTTCTCGAACAAGGCCTTGGTGCTGGCGGCCACCGTGGAGCCGTCTGCCTGCTGCAGCAGCTCCTGCACGCGACCGGCCTGGCTCAGCGGCAGCTTGCCCTGCTTGCCGGCGCTGGCGAGGAGCTCGACCTCGCGATCAATCAGCGACTGCACGCGGTCGGTGTCGAGCGTGGCGTAGCTGTTGTCGGAGAGTCGTACGTACTTCTTGCCCTCGCGCAGGCAGCGCTCGATCTCGGCGCGGTCGACGCTGACGCCGTCGGCCTCCCAGGTGATCTTCACGTTGAGCCAGTCGACGCCGCTGGAGACGCGGGCCTTCATGGCCAGCGGGGTGCCGCGGACGCGGCTGTTCAGCAGCTCCTCGGGGACGTACAGCTGCCAGCTCTTGGGCAGCGATGCGACGCCCTCGGACCAGAAACGAATGGCGTCCTGACCGGTGGCCACGAAGCGCTCGCCCGACTCGTCCTCGTCGAGCCCGTAGTCGAGCAGCAGCTGCACGGCCTCCTGCTGCGCCTCGATGTCGGTGCGGATGCAGCGGATGCGCTTCTGCCCTGGCTGCTGGGGGAGGAAGATCACCGGCGGAGAGATGCCGTCGGCTCGCACCTCGATCTCCAGATCGCCGTAGCGGGCCGAGAGCGAGGCCTGTGCGTCGTTGATGCCACCGCCAGCGCGGAGCACGAACTGCGGCTCCAGATCGATCACCTCGGCGACCTGCGAGAGGTCGGGAAGATCGGCGCCGACGTCGATGGCCACGCGGGGCAGATCCGAGGTGAT
>DATIDO010000071.1:0-2437 GCA_035456245.1 Polyangiaceae bacterium | reverse complement strand
ACCGCTCAGCCGACCGTCGTCGGCGAGGGACCGCTCAGCCGACCGTCGTCGGCGAGGGACCGCTCAGCCGACCGTCGTCGCCGAGCGTGTCCTGGCCAAGAACAAGATGGCGCCCGACAGCACGATGGCCGGCACTGCGATCATCATACCGTGCACCAGGCCGGCCGCCGCATTCGCCCCGGCCTGCGTCGCTGCTTCCGAGCGAACGCCGACCCACTCGGGGCTGATGGCGTCACCGAAGAGATGAATGAGCAAGACGTTGAAGGCCGTGCCCGTGGCGCGCGCAGAGGCGGGCAGACAGCTCACGGTGAGCGCGTTGACCGGGCTGGTGTTGACGAACAAGAGCAGCATGCCGACGAAGAAGGCCACGTAGGTCAGGCCCAAGCTGGGGGCGTGCAGCGCCCAAATCACGCAAGGCGCAGCCAGCAGCAGCGTGACCGCGCTCATGTCGACGCCCAAGTTGGGGAACTTCTTCTGCCAGCGATCGGTCAGGTAACCGCCCAAGAAGGTGCCGAGGACACCCGTGACCACCGCGATGCCGCCGAAGGCAGTGCCTGCAGGGCCCGGGCCGACCTCGAAGCGCCTTTGGAGGAAGGATGGCGCCCAGGTCGAGAGCGCGCCCATGCCGAAGGTGTAGGCCACGTAGCTGACCGTGCAGGCGACCCACACGCGATTGCCGATGGCTGCGCGGAGCCGCGCGCCGAGTGAACCGAGCTTCTCGGTCTCCTTCACGTTGTCGAGCGCGCCGCGCTCCGGATCGGCGAGCAACGCGAGCCGGTAGGCGAAGGCCAGGCCCGGTAGGCCCGCGACGAAGAACGCCGCGCGCCAGCCGTAGTACTGCGCGACCACGCCACCCAGCGCATAGCCGAGCGCCGAGCCCACCGGGATGGCCAGGTAGAACCAAGTGAAGCGCCGAGCTCGGTCGTTCTCGGCGATGCAGTCCGAGAGCACGGCCGGTCCCAGGCTCGCGTAGGCGGCCTCGCCGACGCCCACGAAGCTACGCGCGACCAAGAGCTGGGTGTAGTCGTGCACGAACGCCCCGGCCACGGTCGCCAGGCTCCAGATGGCCACACCAATCGCGATCAAGCGAGGCCGGTGCATGCGCTCGGCGAGCGCCCCGAACACCGGCGCGGCCAGCATGTAGACGATGACGAAGACGAAGGTCAGTCGACCGCGCTCTGCGTCGTTCAGGTGCAGCTCGTGCCCGAGCGGCTCCAGCACCGCGGCGACCACGTAGCGATCCACGTAGTTCACCAAGTTGATGAGCGAAAAGAGCGTGAGGACTCGGGTGGCGAACGTCATGGGCCGACTGCTCGAAGGCCTTCGCGGCGGAGGTTTCCGCGCGAAGGCGTCCCCATTGGACGGGCGCCCGAGCGCCCTTGTCAAACGTCCTTGGGGCCCGTGTGTCCGGGTGTACGGTAGCGCCCATGTCGAGTCCCTTTGCGGCCCCCGCCCCGGAAAACTACGCCGAGCTGTCGATGACCCTGCTCATGACACCCGATCGCGCGAACTTCTCGGGCAACGTCCACGGCGGGCAGATGCTCAAGCTGCTGGACGAGGTCGCCTACACCTGCGCGTCCCGCTACTCGGGGCGCTACGTGGTGACGCTGAGCGTCGATCAGGTGCTGTTCAAGGAGCCCATTCGCATCGGCGAGCTGGTGACCTTCTTGGCCGCCATCAACTACACCGGGCGCACCAGCATGGAGGTGGGCATCAAGGTGATCGCCGAGAACGTCACGCACAAGCAACGGCGACACACCATGACCTGCTACTTCACCATGGTCGCCGTCGACGAGAACGGCCAGGCCACGCCCGTGCCCCCGCTCCCCTTGGACAGCGCGCAGCGAGTGCAGCGCCACGCCGCCGCAGAACTACGCCGGCAGCTGCGCCGCGAGGTGGCCCAGCGCTACGCCGCCATCAAGCGGCAGGGCGTCGACACGACCGGCTGAGGCTCACGGCGTCGTGGGCGGAGCCGGACGGTCCGACGTGCTGGCAACATCGGGGGGGGCCGGACGGCGCTTCACGGCTTCCAGCGCGGCCAACAGCGGCGGCAGGTTGGAGCCCGTCACCTTCTTCGACCACTTCTCCATCTCCGGCACGGCGCGCGCGTCACCGACCTCGCTGAGCGCCTGCACGACGCCGGGGTACGCATTCTGCACGTGAATGTCGACCAGGTAGGGCGTCGCCGCCGCGCCCTCCAGGCGCCCCACCGCCACGATGGCCGCCCGCAACACCCGAGCGTCGCACTTCGACGCAATGATCTCGCGGAGACGCTCGGAGACGGTCACGTCACCCACGCGGCCCAGCGCCTCCGCAGCGCCGGCCTGCACCCGCGGGTGCTCCTTGCCCAACAGCGGGAGCAGCATCGCCTGCAACTCGGGCTGGGCGCCGGTGTGCAGTCGCGCGAGGGCCCCGAGCACGCCCGGCAGCACCTCCC
>DATIDO010000070.1:0-9615 GCA_035456245.1 Polyangiaceae bacterium | reverse complement strand
CACCGCCTGGCGCACGGCGAAGAGCAGCTGTTGCTCGAAGAGATCGTGGCGCTGGTCAACGCCGCCCGCGGCCACGACGACGGCACGCTGGTCGTCGAAGGCCTGGTGCCGACCGAAGACTCCCCCTTCACCGACCGACTCAACGCGCTGATGGCTCGCGCGCTCGACGCCGAGCTGGTGTTGGTCGGCGTACCGGAGCACGACGACGCGGACGAGACCGCCCGTCAGTTCGCGCTGGCCGCCAAGACCTACGGCGACACGCCCATCGCCGGCTGCATCCTGAACAAGGTCCGCGAGGTGGCCACCCGACGCGACAGCCGGTCGTCGTTGGTGCCCCGCCCGCTGGCCGCCGATTTGAGCGAGAATCAGTTCCTGCGCAGCGCCGCCGTCGAGGCCTACCGCGACGCGCTGGCGGACGTGCACCTGGAGATGGTCGGCGCCATCCCCATGCGGCCGGAGCTGGCTGCCCTGCGCGTCGCCGACATCGCCGAGCGCCTGGATGCTCAAGTGGTGCGGCTCGGCGATCTCTCGCGACGAGTGATCGAGGCGACCGTGATCGCCAAGGCCATCCCAGCCGCCCTACCTGGCCTGCACAACGGCGCCCTGGTGATCGTTCCTGCGGATCGCCACGAGATCCTGATGGCCGCAGCGTTGCGTACCCTGGAAGGTGATCCGCCGGCGGCCCTGCTGCTCACTGGCCACCTACCCGCCGATCCGGCCGTGCTGTCACTCTGCTCCCGCGCCGTCGACACCGGCATGAGCATCCTGGCCGTCGCCGAGAACACTCTGCCCGTGGCGCTCGCCGTCATGGCTCTGGACAGTGAGGTGCCCGTCGACGACCGCGAGCGCGCCGAGTTGGTCATGAACACCGTGGCCAACCACGTGAACGACGCTTGGCTGCGTCGCACGGCCGAAAATCGCCCACGCCGCCTGTCGCCGCCGGCCTTCCGCCATCGCCTGATCGAGCGGGCGCGCGCCGCGCTGCAGCGCATCGTGCTGCCCGAAGGCGAAGAACCCCGCACCGTGGCCGCAGCCATCACCTGCCAGGAGCGCGGCATCGCCCAGTGCTTGCTCATCGGCGACCGCACTCGCATTGCGCACATCGCAGCCGACCAAGGCCTGCGGCTGCCGGACGAGCTGGTGGTCATCGCAGCCAGCAGCGCCCCCCAGCACTACGTCGAACACCTCTACGAACTGCGCAAGCACAAGGGTGTCAGCCACGAGGACGCCCGCCTGGGCCTCGAGGATCCGATCGTGCAGGGCACGATGATGCTCTACGAAGGCGACGCAGACGGGCTGGTCTCCGGCGCCATCCACACCACCGCCGACACGCTGCGCCCCGCCCTGCAGATCATCAAGACCGCACCCGGCAAGAGCCTGGTCTCGTCGGTGTTCTTCATGTGTCTGCCCGATCAGGTTCTGGTCTACGGCGACTGCGCCGTGAACCCCGATCCCGACTCCAACATGCTGGCCGACATCGCCATCCAGTCGGCCGAGAGTGCGCTGGCGTTCGGCATCGAACCGCGTGTCGCGCTGATCAGTTATTCGACCGGGGCGAGCGGCAGCGGCAGCGACGTCGAGAAGGTCGCCCAGGCCACCGCCCTGGCGCGAGAACGCCGCCCCGATCTGCTCATCGATGGCCCCCTGCAGTACGACGCGGCGGTGATGCCGGAGGTCGCGGCGCAGAAGGCACCGAAGAGCGCCGTCGCTGGACGCGCCACGGTGCTGGTCTTTCCCGATTTGAACACCGGCAACACCACCTACAAGGCAGTCCAACGCTCGGCGCACGTGGTCAGCATGGGCCCCATGCTCCAAGGTCTGGCGCGCCCCGTGAACGACCTCTCGCGCGGCTGCTTGGTGGAGGACATCGTCTACACCATCGCGCTCACCGCCATTCAGGCTCAGCAAGCTCGCATCGCGGCGGTCACGAGTTCTCCCGCTCAGGAAGCCCCAGCCCCGGGCCTTTGAGGACCCGAGAACCGGAGGGCTCCACTCTGGCGCGCCCGGGTGGAATCGAACCACCGACCCGCGGCTTAGAAGGCCGCTGCTCTATCCAACTGAGCTACGGGCGCCTGGGCCCGCATCTCGCACACCCCTCGGGCCTCGACAAGTGCCCTCGACGAGAGCCCGGTAGCGGCGCAGCCAATCCGAGGCGCGCTCAGTCCCGGCGGCCGCCCAGGATGCCCGAACGCAACAAGAAATAGAGCAGCTGCAGGATGGCCGAGATGGCAGCCGCCACGTAGGTCATCGCGGCTGCCTTGAGCACCGCCTGCGCGCCGGGCACCTCGTCGGCGAAGATCATGCCGTTCTCTTCCAGCGCGAGCACGGCCCGCTTCGACGCATCGAACTCGACCGGCAGCGTGATCAGGGTGAAGAGCACGAAGGCCGAGAACAGCACGATGCCGACCCAGACCATGCCCGTGCTGTGAAGCGCCAGCCCGATGCCAGCCAGGATGGTGCCGAAGTTGGAGCCGATCATCGCGGGCCGCACCACGAACGAGCGGAACTTCAACGGACCATAGGCCGTCGCGTGTTGGATGGCGTGACCGGCCTCGTGCGCCGCAACGCCGAGGGCGGCCAGCGAACGGCCGTGGTAGACGTCGGGCGACAGCCGCAGCCGCTTGGCGCCCGGATCGTAGTGATCCGAGAGGAAGCCGCTGGTCTCCTCGACGAGCACGCCTGCGACGCCGCGACGCCGGATCAACTCGCGCGCCGCCTCCGCGCCGGTCCAGCCCTTGCGACTGGCCACGCGCGAGTAGCGCTGAAACGTCGACTTCACCCGCGCGCTGGCCCACAAGCTGAGCGCCAAGCCGGGCAGGAGAAAGAGTAGGTAGACGGGATCGAAACCAATCACGCCGCCAACTTAAGACCGCCCGAACGGTCGGCAAGTTCCGGGAACCTTTCCCGCGGCCGGGTTTCCAACGGGAGTGGAGCTATCTACGATGTGGTCGATGAAATACGGATCGGCCGTCGCGATGTGTCTGGCGTTGCTCGCCGGTTGTGCTTCGTCGCAAAAGACAGCGCCCGATGCCTCGAGCCCCGGTCCGAGCGCGAAGCCGAGCGAACCGACCGAGCCACCAACACAGGCCTCGACCGCCCCAGCCGAGGCGCCCGTCGTCTGGCCTGCCGCGAGCGACTGCTCCGGCGCCCGCTGCTTCGCCTTCGACTCGCCGAAGCTCGCCATGCGCGCCCTGCTCGAGCGGCGCGACCCACTGATCATCGGCTTCGGCGAAGCCCACGCGCCGAGCGACTTTCACGGCGCGACCACCGTGGCCCGCTTCACCGACGAGCTCCTGCCCGTGCTCGCCCCGCGCGGCTCGGCGCTGCTGGTCGAGCTGCTCGCGCCGCCGGCCGGCGGCTGCGAAGAGGCGCGCGCCGCGGCCCAGCAGGAGTCGAACGAAATCACCACCGGCCAGTCGGCATCGAACCAGAACGAGTACCTGGCGCTCGGCAACCAGGCGCGCGCCCTGGGCTTGGTCCCCGACATCTTGCGGGCCAGCTGCGCCGACATGGAAGCCATCCGCGCGGCTGGCGAGATGGGCGTGGTGGTCATCATGGAGACCATCGCGCGTCTCACCTCGCTCGCGGTCGAGTCACGCCGCGCCCGCGCGCCCGCCGATCGTCCCCTGGTGTTCGCCTATGGCGGCGCCCTCCACAACGATCTGACCCCGCGCGAAGAGCGCACGACCTGGAGCTATGGACCGCCGCTGTCCCGCTCGAGCGGCGGGCGCTACCTGGAAGTGGATCTACTCGTGCCCGGGCTCGTCCCTTCCGGGCACTCCTACGCCTGGTCGGCGCCTTACGAGTGGACGCAGAGCGCACCAGCAAGCACCTGGCTGGTCGAGGTTGGCGAGGCCAGCTGGGCGCTCGTCTTCCCTCGCGCTCCCGCCAGCGCTACCCCCTGACTCGATGTGCCCCCGTCGACCCGTCTGGATTCCGGAGGACGCCCCGCCGCTCTTCCCCGATCCCCGGTCCTTCGACGCGAACGGGTTGGTCGCCGGCGGCGGCGACCTCTCGCGCACGCGGCTGCTGGCGGCCTATCGACAGGGACTTTTTCCTTGGTTCAACGAGCCACCGATCCTGTGGTGGTCGCCCGATCCACGGGCGGTGATCGATCCCGAGCACCTGCACGTCTCGCGCAGCCTGCTGCGTGCGCTGCGCAAGACCAACTGGCGCATCCGTGCCAGCTGGGACCTCGATGGGGTGCTGCTCGGTTGCGCGGAACGTGAAGAGGGCACCTGGCTGAGCGCCGAGATGCACGCCGCCTACGCCGAGCTGGGGCGCCACCACCACGCGCTCGCCTACGAGGTGCACGACGGCGACGAGCTCGTCGGCGGCCTCTACGGTGTCTTGTTGGGTGGGCTGTTCGCCGCCGAGAGCAAGTTCCACCGCGCCACCGACGCCTCGAAGCTCGCGCTCATGGCAGCCGTGACGCACTCGTTCGCCTGGGGTGTGCGACTCTTCGACGTGCAATTCCTCACCCCCCACCTCGAGAGCCTGGGGGTCTACGAGCTGCCGCGCGAGCTCTACCTGGAGCGCCTGGGGCCGCTCACGGCCGAGCCGGCCCCCCTCGCCAGCGAGCCCGCTCCCTCCACTGCCTTGGCAGCCCCCCACCCCAGCCAGGCCGCTGACGGCCTCTTGGGCCTCCCCTCCGGCCCCCCTGGGGTGGGAGTGGATCTGGTGCCTTGGCTGCGATCGCGCTTCGACAGCTCCCCCTCTCTCGGCGGCGGGCTCGGCTCCAGCCTGCCGCCCCGGCCCGAATGAGCCGCCTGGCGATTTGTCACGGACCCGAGGTCGTGAGCCGATCTATAGTGCCGACAGAATGGCCGAGCAGAAGGAAAGCAAGCCGCAGCCCGTTTACCTGATCGAGCGTATCCCGGCTGGCGGAGCGCACGGGGTCAGCGATTCGGACGCACGACGCGAGGGTATCCCGACGCCGGAGAACCTGCGCGTCTTCGCCGAGTTGGGTCGCGGTGGCATGGGCCGCATTCACCCCGCCACCGATCGCAACCTGCTCCGCCACGTGGCGATGAAGCGCCTCGACAAGGAGCTGGCCAAGGAGTCGTTCTACAAGGGCGGGTTCATCGGCGAAGCTCAGATCACCGGGCAGCTCGAGCACCCGAACATCGTGCCCGTGCACGAGCTCTCGGTCACCGACGACGGCGTGCCCTACTTCACGATGAAGTTGGTGCGCGGTGTGGACCTGCACCGTTGGCTCTCCGATCCTTCACGCCCCCCCGGCTCGACCGAGCGTCTGCAGGAAGGGCTCGAAATCTTCCTCAAGGTCTGCGACGCACTCGCCTACGCGCACCACCGCGGCGTCATCCACCGCGACATCAAGCCCGAAAACATCATGGTGGCCGAGTTCGGTCAGGTCTACCTGATGGACTGGGGCTTGGCGCGCTTGATCGGCAAGGACAGCGGCTGCGCGGCGCTCGACGCGCCGGGCCCGGTCGGCACCGCCGCCTACATGGCGCCCGAGCAGGCGCGCGGAAATCCCAAGGAGCTGGACGCTCGCGCCGATGTTTTCGGCATGGGCGCCGTCCTCTACGAGATCGTCAGCGGCTACACCCCGTTCGGCGACACCTACGATCCGGACGAGGCTCTGCGCCGCTCCGCGGCTGCCGAGATCATCCCCATCGATCTGGCGGCAGAGGACATCGGCGTCTCCAAGCGCATCCGCTCGATCGTCGACAAGGCCGTCGCCGCCAAGCGCGAGGACCGCTACCAGAGCATCCTGGAGTTCCAGGCCGACGTCCGCACGTTCTTGCGCGGTGGTCTGCACCTGCCGCGGCAGCTCTTCATGCCTGGCCAGCTGATCATCCGCGAAGGAGACGTCGGCAACTCGGCCTACATGATCGTCAGCGGCAAGGTCCGCGCCTACCGCACGACGGAGAGCGGCACCCAGGAAACGCTGGGCACGATGGGTGCAGGCGACGTCTTCGGTGAGATGGCGCTGCTCCTCGACGAGCCGCGAGCGGCCTCCGTCGAGGCCGTCGACAAGGTCACGGTCCTGGTGCTCGACAAGCGCACGATGGAGGACGGCCTGGGCGCCGACGGTTGGACCGGTGCGCTGGTGCGCGCCGTGGCCAAGCGCTTCATCGATCTGGAGCACAAGGTCCGCCAGAGCGGCATGAAGCGCTGAAGGCGCCTCGCCTGCGGCCCATGCCCGAACCCAGCCCGATCCCCCGGTTCGAGCCCAGCGCGAGCACCTGGACCGAGGTGCGTCGCCTGGCCACGGTCGAGCTCGACGCGGCGCTCGCTCGCCTGCGACTCGACTCGGCCGACGAGCTGGGCCTGGTCGTCCACGAAACGCGCAAGTCGATCAAGCGGCTGCGTGCGCTGCTCCGCCTGGTCGAGCGCCCGCTGCGCCGTGCCTATCACGAGCTCGACGGTGAGCTGCGCGGCGTAGCCCAGAACCTCGCCTCCAGTCGCGAGGCCGGGGCTGCGCTCGAAGCGCTGAACGCGCTCGCCGAACGCGCGGTCGAAGAGCGTCGACACGCCTACGACCGCGCTCGCCTGGCTCTCTCGCTCCATGGGCCGCGCCCCACGGTGGTACGCGGACTCCTGGTCGATGCCCGAACTCGCCTCGGCAAGGTGCGCGAACGCATCCTCGCTTGGCCCGAGCTCGCCAGTGGCTTCGAACTCCTGGAGCGCGGCTACCGACGCAGCTACCGGCGCTGCCGCCGCACCCTACGGCGCGCGCTGGGACGCGGCCGACTCGAGGACTTCCACGAGCTGCGCAAAGCCATCAAGGCTCATCAGCATCAGCTCAACTACCTGAGCGCGCTGGACACCGCCGAGTTCGACGCGCGCCGGGCAACCACCGCCGCGCTGTCGCAGATGCTGGGCGACCACCACGATCTGGGGCTCCTGGCCCACCAACTCGAGGAGTTCGGCTTCGACGAACTGGCGCGGGAGGCCGAGACACGTGCCGCCGCCTGGGAGCGGGACATCGTCGAAGAGGCCACGGTCTATTTGATGCCGCGTTCGCGCGTGGTCAGCGACGAGCTGGCTCGGGTCTGGCCGGGTCGCTGAGCTGAGCTGAGCTGAGCTGAGCCGAGCCGAGCCGAGCCGAGCCGAGCCGAGGCCGCTCAGCTCTCGTCGACGGCAACCGGCTTCTTCCGGCGGAGCCCCGCGCCATCCTCGGGACGCAGCTGCAAGAAGATGACCGCGGCCAGCATGCCGAGCGCACCCACCGTCAGGTAGGTCCGATGAAAGGCCCCGAGCAGCCGAGCGTGTCCAGCGTTCTCACCCGGCGCAAACACGGCCAGCAGCGCCGCGGCCGCGGCCACACCCAGGCTCATCGAGAGCTGCATCACCACCGAGAGCAAGCTGTTGCCACTGCTCGCGGTCTCCCCTTCCAGATCGGCCAACGTCAGGGTGTTCATGGCCGTGAACTGCAGCGAATTCACGACGCCGAAAGCGCCGAGCTGTAGGACGAGCTCGAGTGCCGACACATCCGCTGGGATCCGCGCGAAGCTGCAGATGATCGCACCCAAGAGCAGCGTGTTGCCCAGAAGCACTCGCCTGTAGCCGAGCGCGCCGACCACCCGCTCGACCAGCGCCTTGGACAGCATGGCCCCCAGCACCGTCGGCACCATGAACATGCCAGCCCGCGTGGGCGGGTAGCCGAGGCCGAGCTGCAGGAACAGCGGGGTGAGGAAGGGCATGGCCCCGCTGGACAGCCGCGCGAACAGATTGCCCAAGAGCCCCACTTGGTAGGAGTGGATCCCGAACAGCTTCTTCGAGAAGAGCGGCCGCTCCTGGTGAGCCGCGTGGATCCAGTAGGCGGCCATGGCGGCCAAACCGAAAGCCAAGAGCAGGAGCGAGCCGGCCACCGACAGCGCGTGTTCACCCAGCCCCTGCAGAGAGAAGGAGACGGCCACCATGCCCAGACCGAACAGCACGAAACCCGGCAGATCGAAGCTCGGCGACGGCTCGCTGATGTCCGGCATGTAGAGCCAGGTCGCCACCATGCCGACCGCACCGACCGGCAGGTTGATGAAGAAGACCCAGTGCCAGCTGAGCCGCTCCACCAAGAATCCGCCCAGCGCAGGACCCACCAGCGGACCAATCAGCCCTGGGATGGTGACGAACGACAGCACTCGCAGCAGCTCGCTCTTCGGCACTGCCTTGAGGATGGTGAGCCGCCCGACCGGGAGCAGGAGCGCGCCGCCCATGCCCTGCAGGATGCGCGACGCCACCAGAGCGATCAGGCTGCCCGAGGCCGCACACGCCAGGGAGCCCAGAGAAAACAGCGCAATGGCCGCCAGGAACACACGCTTGGTACCGAAGCGATCCGACAAATAGCCGGAAGCCGGGATCAGCAGAGCGACGGTCAGCATGTAAGCCACGACCACCGACTGCATGCGCAGCGGACTCTCCCCGAGCGCGCGGGCCATGGAAGGCAACGCTGTGTTCAGGATGGTCGAGTCGAGCGTCTGCATGAAGAAGCCGACCGCCACCAGCCACGGTAGCGTGCGCATCTGCTTGGGTTCGAGCTGGATCGACGGCACGACGGCCAGTCTACCTGCCCGGCGGTGGCGCTGACCAACGCCCTCGACGATCCACGCTGCCGCGCCGCGTGGGCGCCTCAGCGCAACGGCAGAATCCAGGACGAATGAGCCAGCGAACGGGGTTGGGCGGCCAAATCGACCTCCGGGTCGACCAGCCGCTGGCTTCGCCTGCCGTTGAAAGCCACCCAGGCATCCGCTCGAACGGCCACCTCGCTCACACCCAACTCATGCCTCGTCCGCTCCGCCAGGTGCAGAGCGTATTCGTGGATCATGTCGGGTTGGGTCGACATCATCTTCAGCTGCAAGCGCGTCAGCTCGGAGCTCCCATCGGTGACCCAGTGGCGAGGCGGATCACTCGTCGTCACGTGGAAATCGACGTGCCCCGTCTTCTCGATCAGCATGACGCGCCAAGCGAAGCGGAAGCCCTGCTCGGTCCAGTTCACCCAGCCCGGGTAGAGCGCAAAGCGCAGCGGCACGAGCAGCTGGATGCACAGGTAGGGGACGGCGAACACGTAGAAACTCCACGACAGCCCGGCCGCGGAGTGGATGGCCCCTACTTGCCCGCCCGGAGCTGGAGCGGCAGCCGCAGGCGCCCTGCGCCCCAGCAACCGCCGCGGCCACTGCGGCTCGTTGAAGCAGGTGAGCGAGGCCAGCATCACGAACGAGAAGACCCCGATCGGGAACATGAGCCCGATGGTGACGTGAAAGGCGACAGCCAAGAGCCAGGCCAGAGGACGAGTTCGACGGAAGGACATGGCCAGCGCCACGCCCAGATCGAAGACCGCCCCGAACCAGCTCATCCCATGGGCCGTTCCCGGCCAGGCAAAGACGGGCCCGACGACGGGCCACTCCCAGAAATGACGGAGCCAGATGCGCAGAGGCTGGGCGCGCAGCAGCCAGTCACCGTTGAGCTTGGCCGCCCCTGCGAAGAAATACACGATCGCCAGCTGCGCGCGCAGCAGACCATAGTGAGCGAGCCGCACCACCGGCGCCTCGCGACCGCGCCTCGCGCGCCACCAAGCAGCGACCGACCACGTCGCGTCACTCGGCAGCACCACCAGGAGCAGGCTGATCAGGCTCACCAAGTAGTAGTGGT
>DATIDO010000069.1:0-3657 GCA_035456245.1 Polyangiaceae bacterium | reverse complement strand
GTGGGACGGGGCGCCGGCTCGACCCGCTCGAGACCCCCGTGGTCCGCAGCCCCAAATGAGAAGAGGCGCGGTGGCCGAAGCCCCGCGCCTCCAACGATCGCCGGCTCGCCCTGAACGGACGACCCGAAGGCGAACTCTCAGAACACCAACCCGCCTTCGATCTCGACGTAGTGCGCCAGATCGTTCGAGGCATAGTGGCCGCTGTTCGGGATGAACAGACCGTAGAGGCCACGCACGTGGCCCGGACCCCACTTCTTGATCAGCTGACCGTCGAGCTCGTAGCCGGCCAGCTTGTCGGCGCCGACCTGACCGAGACCGCCGTCCTGCAGACGGGTGAAGATGTGCGCGTCGAGCACCGCCTTGAGCGAATCGGTGATCCCGGCGTTCAGCTTCAGGACGGCCGAGCCGACGTTCGTACGAGCGCCGATCACGTCCATCAGACCCAGGAACTTGTGGCCCGTGGGGTAGAGATCGTGCCAGCCCTCGCCGTCGGGCGTGGCCGCATCGTCACCCGAAGCGACGATACCGTTGAGCGCCAAGCGCAGCTTGGGGGTGAACGAGTAGCCCACCTCGCCGTCGGCCTGGTAGGCGAAGACGGTCTGGTTGCCACCCACGGCGCTGGTCAGCGGGCGCGTGCCGAACTGGATGCCAGCCTCCACGCGGTAGTCGATGGGGCCGAGCTTGTCCTTGACGCGTGCGCCGAGCGTGAGCTCGGTGGCGCCACCGCGGGTCAAAGGCGGGCCGGGGGGCACGGCAACGCTGGGGATGCCGGCCGTCTCGACGTTCGAGTTGCCGAGCAAGTAGACGTCGAGGTCCATGCCCTTCTTCACCAAGGCACCGAGCCCGGCGTAGACACCCCAGAAGTAGTAGTCACCCGCGAGGAAAGGCTCGTTGACGATCGGATGACCCTCGGCGAGCGCCAAGCCATCGGGGGCAGTCAGCGTCGCGAACGCATCGATCCAGGCATCACCCAGCGAGTAGCGGGTGCGCACACCGTCGAAGGCTCGTCCGGTCTGACTCCAGTCCAGGTTGCCGATCACCAGAGCGTCGCCGTAGTTCATGGCGAAGCGACCTGCCTCGAACGAAAACTTGGAGGTAGCGAGGCGCACGTAGCCTTCGTACAGACCGAGCGCCGCCTCGGTGGTGGTGCCGGTCAGGCCGAACTTGCCGCTGGCCTGCGGAGTGAACTGCACGAGGCCCGTGAAGTCGTCGGCCAGCTTCAGGGCGTTGGTGCGGAAGCCGAGTCGCGCGCGATAGAAGAAGGCATCGCCTTCCTGGAAGCGGCCGCGCGAAACGCCGAGCGTGTCGTAGTTGGCGCGAGCCTCGAAGCGGCTCCAGGTGGAGGTATTGACGGTGAAGGGCAGGAGGCTGGGCTTCTCTGCTTCTTCGGGCGCGGCGGGAGCTACGGCCGCCGGAGCAGGCTCGGCTGCGGGCGCTGCAGGAGCGGCAGCTGCCGACTCGGTCGATGCAGCCGGGGCCGCTGTAGTGGAGGCGCTGGCCGAAGCAGACGCGGAAGCGCCGGCGTCGGTACCCGTGGGAGCCGGAGCCGGCGTGGCCGGGGCTGCCTCTTGGGCGAACGCGGAGGACGAAACGAGCCAGGAGGCGAGCGCCACACTGGGGACATGGATCGAACGGGGAAACTGCACGGTGGGTTCTCCTTGAACTGGTTCTGAATTGAACTCGGTAATCGTCTACCTATCGAGTGTCGATATTCGCGCGCGTTTCGGTGCCGCGAATGGATCGGACACATCGCTTTTTTTCAGGTTGCGGGATGTGCGCCGAAATTCTCTATCGAACTTCGATGTTTCGGGGGACGGCACGACTCGGCGTCGCTCGAGCCGTCTGCCCACGCTTCGCGGGCGGCCTACGTACGGCGATCAAGCTAAGTCGAGCTGCCGACGATGAACAACACCCACGAAACCATCACGAAATGACCGCTGGGCGATACATGCAGAATCCGCTGCCACGTTCAGCGAACGTGTCCGGCTGATACCGAGAAGCCGCCTATGCGGCACGCACGTGAAACAGGTCCTCCAGGTTTCAGGGGTGGGATCGAAGTCCGGAGACACACCGGAAACCCGCCCCCCCATGCATCGAACATCGATACATACCTTTCATCTCGCCGCGCCCTTTCCGGAAACCAGCAACGGGTCATCAAGGGGTTCGTACAGAACGCCGCGCGTTCGTCAGCCCCGGAAAGAACCCATGTCAGACTCCTCTCGCCTCTCCGTCATCCACAGCGCTGTCCTCCCTCGCGCCGGCGTACTGGTCGCCGCGCTCGTCGCTTGTGCCTGCAGCAAGAGTGAAGCTGCACCCTCCGAGGACCGCCCCAAGATCGACGCTGCGCGTCTTGCCGAGCTCACCAAGACCTCCGCGATCGAGAAGACGGCCCTGAAGCTCGGCTTCATCAAGCTGACCGACTGCGCCCCGCTCGTGATGGCCAAGGAGCTCGGCTACTTCAACGAGGAGGGCCTGAACGTCACGCTCGAGGCACAGGCCAACTGGAAGGTCCTATTGGATCGCGTGATCTCGGGTGAGTTGGACGGTGCTCACATGCTCGCCGGCCAGCCGCTCGGTGCCGCCGTCGGCATCGGCACTCAGGCCGACGTCGTCACTTCGTTCAGCCTGGACCTGAACGGCAACGCCGTCACCGTCTCCAACGACGTCTGGAAGCAAATGCAGAAGGCCGACAAGGCCCTCGCCTCCGACACGCCGCCGCACCCGATCACGGCCAAGTCCCTGCTCCCCGCCGCACAGGCCGCCAAGGCCAAGGGTACGCCGCTCAAGTTCGGCGTCGTGTTCCCCGTTTCGCCGCACAACTACGAGCTGCGCTACTGGCTCGCTGCCGCTGGCCTGAATCCCGGCGCCTACACGGCGACCGACACCACCGGCACGGCCGGTGCCGACGTGCTCTTGTCGGTGACGCCGCCGCCCCAGATGCCGGCGACGCTCGAGGCCGGGACGATCAACGGCTACTGCGTGGGCGAGCCGTGGAACGAGCAGGCGGCCATGCGCGGCATCGGCGTGCCCGTCGTGACCGACGCCGAAATCTGGAAGAACAACCCGGAGAAGGTGTTCGGCACCACCGGAGAGTGGGCCAGCAAGAACCCCAAGACGCAGCAAGCCGTGCTGCGCGCGCTCATCCGCGCCGCTCGTTGGCTCGACGCCGGCGAGGAGAACCGCAAGCAGGCTGCCCGCACGTTGGCGAAGAAGGAGTACGTCGGCGCCGACTACGAGGTGATCGCCAACAGCATGACGGGCACCTTCCTGTTCCAGAAGACGGACAAGCGGGAAGCGCCCGACTTCAACGTCTTCTACCGCTACCAGGCCAACTTCCCCTTCTACAGCGACGCCATCTGGTACCTCACGCAGATGCGCCGTTGGGGTCAGATCGCCGAGGCCAAGCCCGACGCCTGGTACCACGAGACTGCTCGCAAGGTGTACCGCCCCGGCCCCTTCCTGGAGGCCGCTCGCACGCTGCTCGATCAGGGCAAGCTCGAGAAGGGTGAGATCCCCTGGGAGTCGGATGGCTACAAGCCGGCGACCAAGGAGTTCATCGACGGCGTCGAATACGACGGCAAGAAGCCGCTCGAGTATCTGAAGGCGCACGCCATCGGCAACAAGGAATGAGGCAATCATGAGCACCCGAATCCTCCG
>DATIDO010000068.1:0-7230 GCA_035456245.1 Polyangiaceae bacterium | reverse complement strand
CGCGCTCGCGCAAGAGGGGGCACAGCCGGCGGCAGCAGCGCCGTCCGCGTCGACACCGCCGACCGCCTCGCAGCGTGACGGAGAGGCTGCATCGTCCACGGCGCCGGCGGCAGTAGCGCCGTCCGCGCCCGCAGCACCTTCCGCAGCAGCACCTTCCGCAGCAGCGCCGTCCGGGCCACCGCCGGTCGTCTTCGGGGGCTACGTCGAAGCCTTCTATCAGTGGAACTTCGAGCGACCGTCGAACGCGCTCACCAACTTCCGCGCGTTCGACAACCATCACGACACGTTCACGTTGGCCAACGTGGCCGTCTCGACCGAGTGGGACTACCGGAACATCGTGGGGCGCGTGGCTCTGCAGGTGGGCAACACGCCGTCGACCTACTATCTGGCGGAGCCGAGCACGCCCGGTTCCGAGGCCACCAACGCTTCGAGCGTCGAACTCTGGAAGTTCATTCAGCAGGCCTACGCCGGATACCGCTTCGCTTGGGAGCGGGAGCTGCTGGTCACCGCGGGCGTCTTTTTCTCTCCCACGGGGCCCGAGAGCATGGTCACTCACGAGAACTGGAACTGGTCGAACTCGAACCTGTTCTTGGGCCTGCCCTTCTACCACACCGGGGTGCGCGCCACGTACGAGCTCACTCAGCGCTGGGCGCTCACCGCTGCTGGCTACAACGGCTGGAACTCGGTGGTGGACGGAAACGACGACAAGTCGGTGGCGCTGCAGCTGACCTACGCGCGGCCGAAGCTCTCCTTTGCCGCTCTCTATTTCGGTGGAGCCGAGCGGCCACGCGGCGCGCCCGAGGGGCAAGGATTCCGGCAGATGCTGGATCTGAGTGGAGGCTGGGAGGCGCTCGACTGGCTGGCCTTCAAGGGCCATCTCAATGCGGGCTTCGAGCCGACCGAGTACGGGGTGTCGCGCTGGTTCGCGGGGGCCCTGTACGCGCGAGCTCGAATTTTCGAGCCGCTCTTCTTCGCGCTGCGCGGGGATGTCTTCGCCGAGCACGTGCCCAGCAATGCAGCTGGACGAGCGTCGCCCATTTTCTGGCCGGTGCCGTGGGTCTCGTCGGTGACCGCGACGTTGGACTTTCGGACGACCGACTTTCTCTCGGCCAAGCTCGAGTACCGACACGACCAGGCGGCGGCCGACATGTTCTTCGGCGGCTCGGTCGTCGGGGATGGTGTGACCGTGCCGTTCGTCCCCAATCGATCCGCGCGCGATACGGTCACCGTCGGCCTGACCAGCTGGTTCTGAGAGGGTCCTCACCCCTCCAGCAGGTTCACTCCCGACCCAGCAGGAGCGGTCGCGGCGGGGGCGCTTCATCTGCCAGCTCGTAGGCGCCCAGCACGCGCTCGACGCAGCGCTCCCCTCGCGCCGTTTCGCGCGCGAACACGCGGGCGAGCTCTTCACCGGCCCGAACCTGCTGGCCCGGCTTGAGGCACAGCTCGATGCCGACGCCCGGATCGACCGCCTGATCGGCTCGTGACCGCCCGGCCCCCAGCTCCACGGCAGCCAGCCCCACCGCCCGTGCATCGAGCTGGCTCACCCAACCGTCCCGCTGCGCGCGAACCGAGAGCTGCTCGGGTGCCAAGGCGAGCAGCTGCGGGGAGCGCACGACGCGAGCATCTCCGCCCTGGGCTGCCACCAGCCGCTCCAGCACCTCGAGTGCGCGTCCACTGGCCAGCGCCTCGTCCAACAGGGCACGGGCTTGGGTCGCGTCGTTCGCGCGGCCAGCCAAACGCAGCATCTCGGCTCCGAGCAGCCACGTGCACTCGCGCAAGTCTCCTGCAGAGCGTCCATGCAAGAGTTCGATTGCCTCGCGCGTCTCGATGGCATTGCCGACCGTCGTGCCGAGGGGAGTGTCCATGTCGGTCAGTAACGCCACCACGCGCTTGCCGAAGCCGCTGCCCACGCGCACCAACGCACGCGCCAGTTGTCGAGCGCGCTCGACATCCTGCATGAAGGCGCCGCGGCCGACTTTCACGTCCAGCACCAGAGCGTCGATGCCCTCGGCCAGCTTCTTCGACAGGATCGAGGCGACGATGAGCGGGATCGACTCGACCGTGCCGGTCACGTCGCGCAGGGCATACAGACGCTTGTCCACCGGGGCGATCCGGGCGGTTTGGCCGATCAGCGCCGTGCCCACTTCGCTCAGGATGCGCGTGAAGTCCCCGGGCGTCTGTTCGATGCGGAAGCCGGGAATGGCCTCCAACTTGTCGAGCGTGCCGCCGGTGTGTCCAAGGCCGCGTCCAGCGACCATGGGCACCGGCACGCCGCAGGCTGCGACGAGCGGGGCCAGACAGAGCGAGACCTTGTCGCCGACGCCGCCGGTCGAGTGCTTGTCCACCTTCACGCCGGGCACGGCCGTCAGATCGAGCACGTCGCCCGATTCCAACATGGCCTGGGTCAGCTCGATCGTCTCTTCGTCGTCCAGCCCTTGGAAGTAGACTGCCATGGCGAACGCGCTCATCTGGTAATCGGTGAGTTCACCTCGCGCGAACGAGTCGATCAGGTGGCGGAGCTCGCCCGCGACCAGCTTCTCGCCGTTGCGCTTGGCGACCAGTAGCTCGACGAGGCTCTTGCGCATGGATCTGGAGCATAGCCAGTTGCGGTCGACGGCGCGTGGTGGGGGGCGCGGGCCGTCCGATCGGCTCGCGGCTGGACTTTGCCCGATCGGGCGCCCCGGTCGCTCGGCCGGTTGGTCGAGGGTTTCGGTGGTGCTCGCTTGGGCGCAAAATGTCGGTCGACGTGGTGGGTGGGCGGACGAACAGTCGAGTGCTTCTGGTGGACGACGAACCGTTGGGGCGTCGTGTCTTGGCTCGCCAGTTGAGGGAGCGAGGATTCGAGATCGACGAGGCCGAAGACGGCACGACTGCGCTCGCCCTGTTGGCTCGCGCGGATGGACCGCGCATGGCCCTGGTCGATTGGAACATGCACACCATCGACGGGCCTCAGCTGTGTCGCCTCCTGCGCGCTCGCACCCCGTACGTCTACGTCGTCCTGACGACGGCGCGCTCGGGACGCCAGCCGTTGATCGAGGCCATGAACAGCGGGGCCGATGGCTATCTGCAGAAGCCCACGGAAATCGACGAGGTCGAGGCCTGGCTCAGTGCGGGCCAACGCATCGTCGACCTGCAGGATCGCCTGCTTCAGGTACAGACGGAGCTCGAGCGCAGGGCCACCCACGACGCGCTGACGGGCGTTTTCAATCGCGCAGCCTCGAGTGAGGCGCTGCGTCGTGAGCTCTCTCGTACGCGCAGGACGGGCCGGCCGGTAGCGGTCGTCGCCCTCGACATCGATCACTTCAAGCGAGTGAACGACACGTACGGTCACTCGGTGGGTGACGAGGTGCTGAAGGAGTTCGCGCGCCGCTGCATCGGTGCGGTTCGCGACTACGACATCTTCGGTCGCTATGGCGGGGAAGAGTTCCTACTCGTCCTCCCGGGAGGCTCGCTTTCGGATGGGCGCGCTGCCGCCGAGCGGATCTTGGCGGCCGTTGCCGCTCAGCCTTTCGTGGGGCCCACGTACGAGCTGGCGGTCACGGCCAGCGCCGGAGTCGCGTCGTCGGTACAGGGGCACGCGAGCATGGAGTCGCTGTTGGAGGCGGCGGACAGTGCCATGTACCAGGCCAAGCGCACGGGGCGAGCGCGAGTGGTTTCGGCTGCGGAAACCGAAGCGCCGCCTGGCGGTTGAGGCGCGCCGGCCGTCCGGGGCCAGCCGTGCCGGGTATGTTCGGGGCGAGTGCTCGTGGCGAGTGTTGGTGGCGAGTGCTCAGGGCCAGGCGTGCGCTGGGAAGGGCCGATCGGGGCGAGCGAACAAGTACCCCTGGAGCAGGTCACAGCCGCACTCCGCCAAGGTGTCGCGTTCGGCTTTGGTCTCCACGCCCTCACCGACGACCAGCATGCCGAGCTCACGGCACAGCTTGGTGACCGAGGTGACGAGCTTTCGCTTCACCGGGATGCTGTCGATGTCGCGGACCAACGTCATGTCCAGCTTGACCAGCTCGGGCTCCAGCGTGGCGAAGCTGGTGAGCCCCGAGTAGCCCGCGCCCAGATCATCGATGGCGATGCGGAACCCTGCCTCGCGCAGGCGGGCGATCCGGTCCCGAGCGTCCGGGGTGGCGTCGAGCGACGCGCGCTCGGTGATTTCCAGGATCACCCGGTTCGCGTAGCGGCCGAGGGGGTTCGAGTCCCCATAGAGCAGCGGATCGACCAAGTCGCGCGAGTGCAGGTTCACGAAGATGGCGGTCCCGGCAGGAGCGCGATCGAGCGGGATGGTCACGGCCTTGCGAATGGCCCGGCCGAGCTCCTCGACGCGGTCCAGGCGCTCGGCGGCGTCGACGACCGCGCCCGGATGGGGAAGTCGCAGCTCGGTCGAGCGCAGCAGACACTCGTAGCCGTAGAGGCTGCCGTCGCGAGCCCACACGATCGGCTGATAGGCCATCCACAGGTTGCTGAGCGCGCGGTCGAAGGCCGCATTGAGCGCCAGGAGATCCGAATCACCGCCCGGGCTGCCGCTGAACAGATCGATGGCGCGGTTCTTCAGGTGGGCGATGCGGCGCAGCTTGACCGCTCGCTCCACGGCCGTCGCCAGCTCGTCGGGCTTGAGCGGCTTCAGCACGTATTGCAGGGCACCGAGGCGAATGGCCTCGACGGCGCTCTCGACCGTCGGATCGCCTGTCATCAACACCACCGGTACATCGGCGTCGTACTCACGAATGGCACGAAGCAGTTCGACGCCGTTCAGCCGCGGCATGTGAATGTCGCTGAGCACCACGTCGAACAGCGAGTTGCGCAGCTCGGCGAGCGCCTCGACTCCGTCCGCGACCAGGACCAGCTCGTACGAGTGTCGCTGGAAGATGCGCTCGATCGTGCGCCGGACGAGCTCGTCGTCTTCGGCCACGAGCACGCGTGGCTGCAGGGTCTGCATCGACCCCGAGTCGGAAAAGATGGGGCTCGACTTGGGAACCATCTCGGCAGCCTACATCGGCGCACGGCAAAGCGACCATGGCTCGTCCCGGCTGACCACGTTGAGTCATGGGAAATGAAAAATTCGGCCCGCGGGTCGAGCAGCTCACGCAGTGAACGGATCGGCTGGTTTCGCGGTATTGCAGCTTGGGGTACCGTTGTCTGGGAGCATGGCGGGGCTAACGGTACTGGGGCACTTCGACGGTAGGGATCTGCGGGCCATTCAGGAGGCCGCCGGGGAGCTCGGCCTGGAAATGAATCAAGTCCCGGTCGCGGACGCCGCGCGCGACTGGGTCACCTCGGCACGCCCCGACGTCATCTTGGTGCAGGCCGAGGATCCACGCGCGCTCACGTTGTCGGCTCGGCTGCGCCTCGATCCGCGGCTCGTGGGTCTGCCGATGCTCGGGGTGCACGTCGAGCCTCGCGCGTTGGCCTTCGCCCTGTCACTCAACCTCGGTCTCGACGATCTCGTGCAGGCTGGCCAGGCGCACGCGCTCGTGGTCCGCGTGCGTGAGGCGCTTCGGGCGACGTCGGTCATCCCGCCTGCCAGCCGAGGCCGGGCCGTGGTGCTGGAGCCCGACGAGCTGCGGCGTGCGGCCCTCGAGCGAGCGCTGAAGGCGGCTGGCTACGATGTCCGGTTCGTCGATTCGTCGCTGGAGCTCGAGGCACTCGATCTGGACCAGTCCATCTCCATGTTGGCGGTGAGCGGCGTTTCGGTGGAAGTCGCGGAGCTACTGGCGCGCCGGCGCCCTTCGCCCGAGGTCCCCTTCGTCCTTTCGCTGGACGGGCGGGAGGAGGCGGCGGCCCGCAGAGCGTTGGCCGCGCTGCCGCGCCTGAGAACGCTCGACCTCGACGCACCTCCCGAGAACGTCATCTTCTTGGTGAACGAGCTGGAGAATCCGCAGCTCGTGAACAAGCGCGCCTCGCCCCGCGAGCTGTACGGAGAAGCCGTACGCTTCAGGGTGGCAGGGCAAGATCAGGAAGAGGTGGGCTACACGTACAACGTCAGCACGGAGGGCATGTTCGTGCGTACCCTGGCTCCGCCGACGCAGGCCGAAATCTGGCTCGAGCTCAATGCTCCGCGCAGCATGCGTTGCGTGCGACTCGAAGGCAGCGTCATGTGGAGACGGCCGTTCCGCACGACCCAGCGCGCCGTGGTCCCACCCGGCTTCGGCGTGAAGATCACCGATGGCTCGAGGCGCGATCTGCTGCTCTGGATCGAGGGATGTGGCCTGCCCCCGTCCTCGTTGGGCTTGAAGGCACAGCCGGGAAGTTGAGGGGTGGACGTGGCAGCACCGGCGGAGAAACAGGTCCCGAATCCAGGTCGCGTGCTGGTTGTCGACGATCTGGCCGAGGTGCGGCGCGCCCACGCGCGGCTGTTGCAGTCGGGCGGCTTCGAGGTGCATCAGGCCAAGAGCGCCGATGAGGCGCTGGCGCTGGTCGCCCAAATAGTGTTCGACGTCGTCCTCACCGACGTGCACATGCCCAACTCGAACGGTGTGGTGCTGCTGCGCGAGCTCCGGGAGCGCGATCCAGAACTTTCGGTGGTGTTGGTTTCTGGCTCACCCGATCTTCCGACGGCGCTCGAGGCCGTCCAGCTCGGTGCCCAGGAGTACCTGACGAAGCCCATCACGCGCGAGAAGCTGCAGGAGACGATTCAGCGCGCTGTCGTCAACTGTCGGGAAAAGCGCGGCACTCGCTCGGAGATGGAGCGCCTGCGCTCGGGCGAGCGGACGAAGCAGCCGCTCGACGCCGAACCCAAGCGTTGGATCGGTGTGCTGCTCGGCGGCCGCTATCGCCTGCGCGAGGTGATTGGCGAAGGTGGGATGGGCGTCGTCTACGAGGCCAACCGCGAAGATCTGGGCGGAATGCCGGTAGCGGTGAAGCTGGTGCACCCCGATCTGCGCTTCGACGACTCGCTGTTACATCGATTGCGTCGGGAGGCGGAAGCGCTGGCTTCCATCCATCACCCCAACATCGTCCAGGTGATCGACTTCCAGACGCCCGAGGACAGTCCGCCGTTTTTGGTCATGGAGCTGCTCAGCGGCGTTCCCTTGGCCGAGACTGTCGCAGCCGCTGGGCCCATGGCCGCCCCGCGGGTGTTGTCGATCCTGCAGCAGGTCCTGTCGGCCCTCTCGGCAGCTCACGCGCGAGGCATCGTCCATCGCGATTTGAAGCCCGAGAACGTCTTTCTCACGCGCGTGACTGGCCTGGGCGAGGTCGCCAAGGTGCTGGATTTCGGCATCGCCAAGATCACCGAGCCGG
>DATIDO010000067.1:0-5587 GCA_035456245.1 Polyangiaceae bacterium | reverse complement strand
CGTCGAGTCTACTCCCGCGAGAAATAGTAAACAGCGGAGTGTCCTCGTTGTCGCACACAGTGACCGGCAGGTTCAGTTCGTATGCGTCCAGAGCCTCCGTGAGCAGTGCCTCTCGGGCTCTCAGCTCACCCGCCGATAGAGCAGTTACCCGCGCAATCCGCTGGTGATGGGCTTCGCCCCAGGTATTCCCCCCGTGGGTCACGTAGATGTACAGGTATCCCACGTTGCCGAGCTGCACCACGCGGCTTTGCCGCAGCAGCTGGTTCATGCCGCAGGCATCCTCGCCGATTCGCGCGGCATCACCCTCTGTCGGATAGCGTGGAGCGATCGTCCGCTCGCACATCAAGGTATTCGGAATGGGACACAGCCATCTGGATTCTCTCGCGCGTGCCCAGTCGCACCAATACAGACTGCTGGTTCGTGTGACCAGTTGCAGCTGATCGCTCAGGAAACAGGCATGGGACGCCGTCGACGCCATGTGCCCGGCTTGGATCGCCAGCCGGTCGGGATGGTACAGATCGTCGTCGTCCCACTGGCATATGTAATCGCCCTCGGCGCGCTCGATCGACAGATTGCGGAGCGCGCCAAGCGTGTATCGCCCGCGAGGAACGGGGACGATTGTGATGTCGTGCGCGTCGAGCTCGCGAACGTAGTCTCTGAGGAGGGGGTACTCGTCGTAGCCGTCGCTCACGACCACGAGTTGGCGATTGCGGTACGTCTGTCTCAGGAAACATCGGATGCTGCGCTGCGCGTAGAGCAGACGGGCCCGGGAGACCATGACACACGTGATAGTTGGCTCGAGCATGGAAGATCCCCTGTCGATCCGTTCACCCGGCTGCCGTTCCGGGCCGCAGCGCCCGGCTGTGATTCTCCGCCGCTTTCAGTACGTCCGGCCAGCTCGCACACGCCGAGCCGAATTGACCGACGAAGGATTGAAGGTGCCGGAATCCGGCCTCGATCGTCGGTGACTGGCGGAATTCGAGCGGCAGGCAGAAACCCGCCTGTGCCGAGTGGCTCTTCAAGGTGGTCCGATATTCGCTCAGGGCCGATCGCCACAATCTTGCTTGCGCGCCGGAGCCCATGGCCTCTTCCGCCAGGGCGATCTGCCGTGCGCGGATACGGAGTATGGCTTCACTGAGGCAGTTGACGAATGCCATCGGCGCAACCGCCGCGGCACTCATCAGCCGCTCGGCGATTTCGCGCAGCCGGTCTGCCGCAACCGTGCCGCGCGCCGGCACTCCGGGCCGGATGAGGACGGCCATGACTTCCGCAAGACGGCTTTGTCTGGCGGAAGCCATGGCCTCGCTGCCGAAGCCGGAGGGCCGTTCGGAGTCGTGGCGCACGCCGAACGGCAGGTGCATGAAGGCGGCTGCCGGGTCGCACAAGGCGAGGACGGCGCCGAAAACGGCGTCCTCGCCGCGGCCGAGCGGCACGAAAGGCGGGAGAAATCCGTCGTTCGCGAGGCCGGTGCAGTACATCATGCAATCAGCGTTGAGCGACACCGTCGGAGCGTCCGCGATACAGCAAACCTCGCGCGACGTCAGCGGCAGGGTGCGCGCATGCGGCGTCCGGCCGCCTGGCCCCTCTGAGATGCGCGGACGAAACAGTGCCTGGTGCGAGCAGTAGCGGCCGGAGTCTCCGGCCAGTCCTGTCAACGAGACACGCAGCCGCCGGCCGCGTTCGACATCGCTTCGATGGGCCCGTCTGTGCGTGTCCATGTCGCGTCGCGTGGAATCTTCCGGCGCGACGTCGGAGATCGCCCGGCCCAGATACGCGCCGTGTGAGGAGAGCACGTCGACGGGCGAAGGCTCGGCCGCAGCCAGCGCCTGGGTCCGGGTTGCGAAGAACGTCCAGTACCGGCAATCGCCCTTGAAGCGCAGCCCGCTGGCCCGGAGCCGGGTGGTCAGAGTACAGGGGTCGAGCACGATGTCGTCGTCCAGCATCAGCACCTTCTGGCCGACAGTCAGCACGAGTGCGAGGTTGCGACCGCATCCAATGCTGCCCGGCGTCAGCAGGGCGTGGAGGACCTCGCGCCGTACTCCATGCCTCGAGAGGACGGTGCGAACAGCGGCGGCTTCGGCGCGGCCGACATACTGCGGTCGAAGTCTGCCGCGCGCGCGTTCCGTCACGGACCGTGTGTCGGCGGCAGCGCGACGAGAACCGTCGACGACCAGGACGCGCGGGCTATGGCCGTAGACGTGGCATTGCGTGCACAACGCTGTCAGGCAGCGGTCGAGCAGGTGCGGCCGATCCGCCGTTACGATGGCGACTGCGTCGAGGGCGCTGTCATGCATCTCCGTGGACCGGCCACCGGGGCGGGAGCTTCGAACGACGACGAGCGAGGCGAGCGGGCTCGCCTCGCCCGCTACTTCGTCGATCCCTCATGCTTCGTGACATCCTGAAAGCCGGCGGGAATATCGAAGATGCCGGCGCCAAGATCGGGCACTCGCTTGATCTGCTCCACCGTCGTCAGCACCTCGACGCCCTGGAGGACCGACAGTCTGACCGCCGACTCGAGCGCCAGCGGGCATGCGGCTGCATAATCCATGTTTGCCAGTCCGGCGATCCGGCCGGCCACGTCCATCATCGCCGGAAGGCTCGCTGGCACTCGCACCTCGGCTGTGCACCAGTTCTCCACGCTAACCTTCACCTCCTGCAGCCCCTGCCCGCCCTGCCCGCCGCGAAGCTGTACGCGCTGGCTGTAGTTCAACGTCACCTTCGTGGCCTTGTGGCCGAGCAGCTGCTTCGAGAGCGTGCTCTTGTCGATGCTGACAACCGGAGCTTCAGTGCCCTTGCCCCAGGGGTCGGTTCTCGCGATGTAATACGTCTTCTGCTCCGGGTTGACGACATAGAGGCTCTTGTCCTCGCGCCTGGCGAGCCTGATCGCTCCGGGTGGGATGCCGAACATGCCTTCAGAGTGGGCGGCGCGGACCGAGAAGCCGTCAGTGACGTACCACACTCTGGCTGTCCCCGCCGGCAGGAGGTTGTCCAACGCACGGCGGACGATCTCTGGCACCGTCTCGTCGGCGACAGCACGGGTCGTCACGAGCACGCTGAGCTCGACCCCCGGCGTTGCTGCGCCGCCAATCGCAGACGCCAGGCAGTACCCGGTGAGAATGCCTGTGGCGATGATCGCTCTCATAGATACCTCCTGCCGGCCGGGCCAGGGCTCCAGTGGTGCGCGAGGCTACGATCCACACCCACCGAACATCGAGACCGCGATGTTGTTGATGTTCGCTTCACCGGCCGAACTCGAGTTTCGAACCGATGAAATGTCGCCGCTCGAACAGTAGCATCCGCAGCCGCATCCGCATGCGCTGTGAATCGTGCCTGGAGCCTGCTGCGGCGCCTTCGGGTCAAGTGGGGTGATGACGGGGTTCTTTGCCAAGACTTCATTTGCCTGCATGATGCTTCTCCTTTTCCACTCCACGGGGTCGGGCCATCGGTGATGCGGGTACCGCGTGCGGCTCGCCCTCTATACCGGGAACGTGAAGGTCGTACCCTCGAGGTAGTCGAACGCCGACGGATTGTCCTCGCACACGGCTGCGTACTGGACCAGAGAATCCCTGATTCGCTCGCGTCGCACGGCGCACTCTCGAGCGCGGTTGACCGGGTGCCATCGGCCGTCCGTCATCGAATCGAGGTAGCAGGCGCCGCACAGGCGCATGGCCCAGCACCGGCTGCACTCCGCGACACTTCGACTGGCGTACTCCATCGCCAGCCTGACCGCCTGATCGAGATCCAGGCCGGTACTCACGTTGCCGAGGCAGTTCTTGTATGGAGGCTGTTCGCACAGGTGCACATCGCCGTTGACTCGCACCAGCATCTTCCTCAGCAGCGGCGCACAGCATCCATTCGGGTGAATGGTCTCGCCCAGCACAGTCCTGGACCGCAAGGCAACCGGCTGCAGCTGCTTCGCATACAGTTCCGCCGCCGCGTTCAATTCCCGATCCCGCCGTTGCCGGCTCTCGACGAACATCGTACGCGCCCGTGCGAGCTGCGACGGTGTGAGGCCGCCGTACCGCTGGGTCCTCGGGCTGTTCGGAAGGCCGGCTCGGCTGGCGGGCAGCAGGCTCACGTGGTGCCCGGCTGTGAGCTCTTCGTCGGCGAAGAACTGCATTAGTTCGTCGAGGTCGGTGTCCCTGGCGACCACGCAGTTGAAGCGCACGGTCTTGTAGTACTCGGCGTCTGCATCCTTCAGATGGTGGAGGCCGGCGATTACGCGATCGAACGTCGCCGTATCCCCCTTGCCGCGCCGGTTCTGGTCGTGTACGTGCCGCGGCCCGTCGAGGCTCACGAGCAGGTCCACCCGATTGCGGGCAAGAAAGGCGGCGATGGCCGGCGTCACGAGGGTCGCGTTGGTCGTGAAGCTGTATCGCAGCGGCCGGTCAGCGGCTCGGCCGTTCGCGTACTCGATCACTGCGCGCATCAGTCGGAAACCCAGGAGCGGCTCGCCACCCCAGAACGAGATCGTCGGAGTCGCGGCCTGTCGGCTGTGCGCGAGAAAGATGTCGACCGCGTGCACCGCCGTTTCCCTCCCCATCGCGCGGCACTGCGAGACCCGATCGTTGTCGTAGGTGAAGGCGCAATAGTGACATCGCAGATTGCACCGTTCAGTGAGCTCCAGAGTCAGCTGAGGTATGGCATTGAAGACGCGCTCTCGCAGCATCTCAGGCGAATAGAACTGCATCGTTCTGACCTCGCAGGGCTGCAAGTAGCCCTCGGCCTGCAGGGCCGTGACGGCCTCGTTCGCGGCCGGTTGCTGCGAGGCATCCCTCTCCACGGTCCCCAGCTGCTCCCACAATTGGCGAGGGACGCCGAGGATCGCGTTGGTCGACGTGTCGTACACGTAGGATGCCTGGCTTGTTTCGAATCGCGAGAAGAGGGTGCGTGCTGACATGGCCAAGCTCCTTTTCGCAAGTACCTGGAGCCGTACCGCACGGTCGCGGCCCTGGGCGGGCACGTCGCGACGCGGGCTCTACGATCGCCCTCGAGTTCGGGTGCCGATGGTCCACACGGCATGCGGGCGCGGAGGCACGTGTCGTGCCATCTGTTCGCACGCCTGGCACCGGGAGTTCGTTCGAGACGTCATCGTTCGCGTGCGAAACTTTGCGCAGGTACTCGGGAAAATTTCGCACGTACGCGCGTCCGTTCGAGTATCAGCGCAGCTCAGACCGGTTGCTTCGGCCCCGCACCGCTCGGCATGTCCTGTGCTGCCTGGTATGGTCTTGCGTTTGTCAGCGGGGGAATGACGGTGGTAGCAATCGCTCGAGAGCTGCTCCTCGCGCTCCGGCAACTGCGCCGTGCCGGCGGGGCACTCGTCACCCTGTCGATGGCCGTCGCATTGAGCGTCGGGACCAACGTCGCGGTCGCCTTCCTCGTCTACCACGAGCTTCGTCCCGCCACTCTGGCGAGCGATCCGGATCGGCTGTTCATCATCCGCGCCGCAGGCGGCGGGACCGTGCCGCCGCCGGATTCGTCCGATGTCGTGGCCGACCTACGCCTGTCGCTGCGCGACTATGCGGACCTTGCCGCTGAGCCGGGAGCCTTTCAGACGATCGGGGGATTCAATGCCGACACCGTCGCC
>DATIDO010000066.1:0-5572 GCA_035456245.1 Polyangiaceae bacterium | reverse complement strand
ACGACGAAGTGCTGTTTCGCCAAGAGCTCGCGGCCCTCCAGGCCTCCGGCTTGCTCGACCGCGCCGACGGCGCGACGCCGTTCTCGGCGGCCAACTTCGTGGTCGTCCCGTATTGCACCGGTGATCTCTTCGTCGGCGAGGCAGTGCGAGACTACTCGGTAGGGGTGAGCACTCGGACGGTCCATCACGTAGGTGGGAACAACGTCCGTGCGGTGCTGGCCGATTTGGCCGAGCGCTTCCCGGCTACTCGGCAGATCTGGCTCACCGGTGTGAGCGCTGGCGGTTACGGAGCGCTGTTCAGCTATGAGCTGGTCGCGGCCGCTTTCCCCGAGGCGCGGGTCGACGTGCTGGTGGACGGCTCACCTCTGATCGAGCCCACCGGAGGGCTCTTGGGTACCTGGCGCAGCCAGTGGCAGGCACAGCAGCCCGATTGTGCCGGCTGCGACACCAGCCTGGCTGCGGTCGCGGCCAGCCTCCACGCCGCGCATCCCGATCGCCGCTTCGCCCTGCTCACTTCGCAGAACGACGAGGTAATCCGCTCGTACTTCGGCTACGGGCTGACCGATATCACGCCGCAGATCGATGCGCTCGCGGCCGACGAATACGACCAGGCTCAGGCCCACGCCTTCGTCGTCCCGGGCACGGAGCACGTCCTGCTCGGCGGCTACCGAACACGCAGCGGACCGAACGGCTCCTTGCTCCGTGACTTCGTGGACGGCTGGGCGCACGGCGACGAGCGCTTCGTCACCGTGCGGCCCTGAAGCTGCCGCTGCCTCGATGTGGCCTCAACGCGACCAGCGGCTCAGGGCGAGATCAGCCCGACGAACAACTTGCCTTCGGCATTGTGGGTCGAGAGCAGCAGGATCTGTTCTCGGTAGGGGAAAGCGCGCAGGTGCCGCGTGGTGAAGGGGATCTCGATGCCGGCGTCCGACCACTTGCGCGTCTTGGGATCGTAGACGTCGATCCGCCGACTCTCGCTCACTCCGTCCTTGGCGTCCTTGGCGCGCACCGAGCCACCCACCAGGTACAGCTTGCCGCCGGCAGGGATCAAATCGCCCGAGAGTCGCGCGGCAGGGCAGGGGAAGCCATCGAACCGCTTGCTGGTGAAGTCGAACTCCAGGCAGTCGTCCACCAGCTCGAAGCCGTCCTTCATGCCGCCGATCAGCACGTATTTACCGCCGAACTCCGCTCCCGCGAAGGCGCGCCGCGGACCTGGCAGGCTCACTTCGCTCGTGGCGAACCGGAGCTCGGCGCCGAGCGGCGCCTGCCAGAGTGAGCGATCGTGGTCGAAGGCCTGTGGCCCCTTGCGGTTCGGATCGTAGTTGAGCCCACCGAAGATCCAGAGCTCCCGATCCTGGAGGGTCGCGCCGAACTGCGTGCGGCCACGCGGCAGGTGCGAAGGGGCGCCCCAGGTGGCCGACTCCCAGTCGAACGTCAGCACTTCGTCGTGCGATACGGCGTCACTGCGCGGATCGGTCGAAGGTTCGTGGCCGAAGCCCCCCAATGCGACGCCGCCCGCAGCCGTCGGCACCACCACCATGCTCTGGCGACGGTACGGGAAGGCCGGGGCCTCGTGGTACTCGAGCGTGGCCAGGTCGAAGATCCAGCTCTCGGCCACGAAGTGCTCGCGGTCGAAGTCGTGCTGCTCCAGGCTGTCGTTCCCCCCGAAAAGCAGGAACTCCTCACCGCGGGGCAGGATGCCTTGGCGGTTCTTGGCCAGCCCCGGGTACTCCAGCACCAGTTGGCCGTAACGCAGGCCAGGGGCGAGCGAGATGCGCTCGACCGCGCGAGTGCGGCCGCGGGTGTGCATTCCCCCGATGCCTCCGAGCACGACCAGATCGTCACCCACCGGCACCAGCTGATGAAAGAACCGCCCGTAGCCGAGCGTCTTCACGTCCTGCCAGGTCTTCTTGCCCGGGCTCAGGCTCTTCAGTTGGCCGTCACGGCCCGACGCGTAGATCAGGGCGCCCTTGGCCGTCACCGCGATGCCGAAGGCGTCGCCGGGGAAGTCGGGGCCGCTCGACCATTTCTTGGTCACCGTGTCGTAGATGTCCACGGCGGCGCTGGGCTTGCCTTCGCTCGTCATGCCTCCGACCACGACCAGCTTCTTGCCGATCGAGGCCAGGCCCAGTGCGCGGCGCGCAAAGGGGACGGGTAGCTTGCTCCAGCCCTTTTGTGGCTGGGCCAAGTCGAGCGCGAAGGCCTCGTCGGCGAAGACGCCGCTCTGGGCGTTGCCGCTGAGCGTCCAGCCACCGACGACATAGACGGTCGAGCCGACCAGGGCCGCCGCATGGGACGAGCGTCCAGCCGGCAGCGCGGGCAACTCGGTCCACTCGTTCTTGGCAGGATCGAAGCAGGCAGCGTCGGTGACCGAGGTCATCACGGTCGGCGTGTCGACTTCGTTCGACGCGTGGCTGCCACCGAAGTGGCACAGCTTGCCGGCGTAGGAGACCGCGGCCAGGCCCTGCAGCGCCTGCTTCATGGCTCCGAGCTTCTTCCAGCCGTCCTTGCCGTTCGGCGCGTAGCCCCAGACCTCGTCGGACTGGCCCTTCTTCGAGTAGGCGTGGGGGACGCCCGCGTAGCCACCGAGCACGTAGATGCGCTGGGCATCGCCTGCCACACCGAAGCTGGTCACCGCCGTCGGCAACGGCTCGAGGAAGCTGCCGCGCGTCTCGAGTACGCGCGGTACGACGTGGCGCGGAGCGGGGGCCGGCTCTGCGGGCGCCGGGGCAGCGGCGGCGGGGGGAGGCTCGGCAGGGACGCTCGCGGGTGCTGCGGTCTGCGCGGGCTCGGCGGGCGCGCAGGCGAACGCCGTGCTGATCAGCGCGGAGGGAACGAGGAAGCGGAAGGGACGGAAGGTCGAGGTGCTCATGGGGATTCGGTGGGGGTGACGGGGATCGGATCCAAGGAGATGCGCAGCTGTCCGCTGACATACTGCAAGATGCGGAGCTTGGCGTAGGTGACGCCGTCGGCACCGCGAACGACGTAGACGTAGTCGTAGGGCAGGAGCGTGTGGTCGGGCTGGTAGTCGTACCAATCTTCGAGCGGCGGGCTGCTGCTCAGCGTGGTTGCGCCGCTGGGGCCTTCGATCTCGAGTTCGGCGTCGACGACGAAGCCATCGGCCGAAGTGCCGTTCAGCGCGTCGTAGGACGAGCCGGAGACGTCTCGTTTGACGGCCGCCAGGCCGGGTCCGCTGGTGCCGCCATTCGAGCGGAAAACGAAGCGCTGGATGGCCAGATCCCAGTCTCCGCTGTTCTGCGCCACGCCGCTGACGACCCCGCTACCGATCTTCACGTAGGCCCAGTCGTCGTAGCTGCGCGCATCGACGAGGAACGAGGACTCGGGGACGGCGCCGTCGTCACCATCGCTCGCGCCATCATCGCCATCGAGGCCGCCGTCTGGATCGGGTTCGACGTCGGTCGGGGGGAGCTCCTGCTCGGGTGGTTCGAGCTCGGCCCAGCGAAAGGTGACCACGCCCGAGGTGCCGACTTCGTCGTAGTAACCCTCGAAGCGGAGCTTGTAGTAGCGAGCCTCGCTCGAACGCACCACGAAGACGATGTCCTTGGGTGTCAGCTCGTGGGTGGCGACGTCGTAGTCGTACCAATCGGAGAACGCGTTGTCGGAGAGGGTGTCGTCATCGTCACCATCGGCCACGTCGACGGACCAGGCCGCGCTCGGCTCGGGGGCTCGCGTGAGCGCATCGAAGTCCGCGGCAGGGAGCGCGAGCGCCTGCACGCCGCCTCCACCGGTGATCCCGCCGTTCGTGAGGACGCCGAAGCGCCGGAATGCCAGATCCCAGCCGTCGGTGTCGGCGTAGCCGCTGTCCAAGTCGAGCTTTTGCCAGGCCTCGGTGTCGGTCGCGTCGACGATCGTGGAGATCACGGTGCCGTCACCGAGCGCCGTGTGGCGAAATTTGCCGCTCTGCGCGGGGAGATCGCGAGGCGCGGCCCCGCCGTCGTCTTCCTCCAGCTCCAGATCGGCGTCGCGCGCGACCAGGCGTTCGGCGCAAGCGAGCGGGAGGAAGAGAGTCAGCAGCAGGGCTGCGGCCGTGACCGGTCCTGCAGCCATGACCAGGGAGAATGGAGAACGTGACATGTCAGTAGTGACCTCCCAGACCCGCGTAGAACTGGCGGGGCAAGACGGCGGCGTAGGTGTCGCCGGCGTCGGCGAGGTTGGTTGCGCCGACGAACAGCTCGAAATGGCGGGTGAAGGTCTTGGCGAGCCGCACATCGAGCTGGAAAAATGGCTCGGGCGTGACGGCCTGGGTTCCGGTCGCGTCGTCGACGAAGTAGGTGCGGTCGAGCGCCAGGGAGCCGCGCGCCATGAGGGAGAGTCCGGTGGCCGAGTGGGTGCTCAGGGTGCGGAAGGTGAAGCGGTGCACGGGCCGTCCAGGTAGCGGTCGGTCCTGCGCTTCGTCGCGTGTGCCCATCAGCGTGTAGCCGAGCGTCAGCGTGAGCAGTTCGTGCGGGGACCAGATGCCGAGGGCTTCGCTGCCCATGGTCCAGGCGCGATCGATGTTCGCGTAGGTGAACAGCGTACCCACCACGCCCGGATTGGGAGCCGTGATGGTCGAGATCATGTTGCTCAGATCGTTGCGGAAGGCAGCGAGCGAGAAGAACCACTGTGGGTTCGGGCGCCACTCGGCCGAAACGTCCACGCTGTGCGAGGACTCGGCCGTCAGATCGGGGTTGCCGAGCACCACGTAGCCCACGGCCGGGTTCTCGAAGCGCAGGAGCAGTTCTTGAAAGGACGGCGCGCGGAAACCACGGCCGTAGCTGGCGCGCACGGCCAGCTGGGGCAGCGGATCCCAGCGCAGCGCCAGCTTGGGCGAGAGCTGGTTGCCGAATTGGGAGTCCAGATCGAGCCGCGCGCCGGGCACGACGGAGAGCAGGTCGCGCGCAGTGGTTCCCGTAGAGATTCCCGTAGCGGTTCCCGTGGCGGCTTTCGCAGCCGTTTTTGCAATGGTCCAGCGGTGCTCGGCAAAGGCCGAATAGCGCGCGCGGTACCCGGTGGAGGAGAGGCGCGCGGAGTCGAGCAGTTGGGCCATCAGCTCAGCGCCGACCGTCGTGCGCTGGCGCTCGTTCCACTGGTAGGAGGCGGTGTTGGTGACCAGGCCCTGGTGCTCGTGGTTGTCCTCGTAGCTGTCGAGAGCGGTGGCCTGGCGCTGGTCGTTCAGGTACTGCTCGCGAAACTGCGTGTACTGAGCGGAGGCGTTCCAATAGAGCCGCCCCGACTTTTGGGTGAACAGGGCGCTCGTGGCGAACTGCTCCTGGAGCTGAGTGCGGTCGAAGATGGCGCCACCCACGGCCAGGTCGGTGCCATCCAGGCGGTTTTGGCTGTAGTCGACGTTGAGGCGCAGCCTGCGCTTCGCGTCCGTGCCGAAGGTGATGGCTGCGCCGGCCGTGTCCAACTGGCGCGCACTGCCGGTCGTCTGTGCGGAGCTCGGATCGCTGCGGTAGGCGTCGGTGTACTGGTGGCCACCGCTCAGCGCGAGGCCGAGCCAGCGCAGTGGGCGACCCGCCACTCGCGCGTTGCCCAGCGCACCATGGTTGGTGGCGACGCGCGCCTCGGC
>DATIDO010000065.1:0-2027 GCA_035456245.1 Polyangiaceae bacterium | reverse complement strand
GTTGCCGGTGGGTAGGGTGAGGTTCTGGGTGTTCACGGCGGCCGAAACATCGGCCGGCGACAGGCCGAACGTCTTCAGCGCGTCGGGATCCAGATCGACGGAAATCAGCCGTGGCCGGCCGCCCATCGGCAGGGGCATGCGGGTCCCCTTCACGGTCGCCAGCAGGGTGCGCACGCGCTGGTTCACGTGATCGAAGATGGCCTCCTCGCTGAGCGTGTCGCTGGAGAACGAGATCTGCAGGATGGGGACGCTGGAGGCCGAGTAGCGGAGGATGATGGGCGGCTGGGTGCCGGGCGGCATGCGCCGTACGATCGCTTGGGACGCTGCCGTGATCTGGGCCATGGCCGCTGACAGATCGGCCTCGGGCTGCAGGTAGACGCGGATCACCGAGGTGCCGTCGAACGACTGGCTCTCCATCCGCTGCACGTCGCCGACGTTGTTCGAGAGCGAGTACTCGGAGAACTGCGTGATCTGCCGCTCCATCTGCAGCGCAGGCAGGCCTTCGTAGGTCCAGACGACGCTGACCACGGGCGCGTCGAGGGCCGGTAGGATGTCGGTCGGCGTCTTCGTGATGGCGTACAGGCCCCCCAACACGAGCAGGAGCGTGGCCACCACGAAGGTGTAGGGGCGGCGCAGAGCGAGGAGGACGATCCACATGGCTAGGGCTGACTCGAATGGGCTAGTTGACTAGTTGGTCTAGAATTTTCAGCAGACGGAAGTAGTGCCCCGGGAAGGGGGCCTCAAGGGCGCGCGGTGGCGACCGTGGGCAGCTTCGCCGCGTCGGGGGGCTCGGGGGCTTCCAGGCCGATGAACTCGAAGCCGAGCCGCGGCATGTCGGCGAGCCGGTCCGTCGTGCCGTGGAGCCGGGCGTCTGCCAGCAGGCCCTCGATGTAACGGAACAGATCCCGAGCCTTCTCGGCCGGATCACGCAGCTTCACCAAGCCCTGTTGCTCGGCCTCGACCAGCGCGGACTGGTGGTAGCGCTCGTAGAATCCGATGATCTCGCGCACTCGCTGGTTGAGGCGAGGCTGGTCGACGTTGCTGGTTCCCAGGCTGAAATAGAAGCAACCCAGGACCTGGCCGTAGGTACCTTGGATCTCGCACTGGCGAGTGTGGATGAAGCGAAAGTAGGCAGCGAGGCGCTCGAGCGGCGCGCGGCTCGGTGAGAAGAGCTCGTCCAGAATGGGCTTGCGACGCTCCCAGTGCGCCTCGAGGGCGGCGAGCGCGAGCTCCTCTTTGCTGGCGAAGAAGTGATAGAAGCTGCCCTTCTTCACGCCGGCCGACTCGCAGAGCTGGTCGACACTCACGCCGGCGAAGCCGTGACGCCAGAACAGGGCGATGGCCGATTCGATCAGGCGCTCGCGCGCATCACTGGTGCGTCCCATGGTCGGCCTCGTTGGTGACCATAATAGTTGACCGATCGTCTCTGTCGAACGAAAAGAACAGAGCCGAAGGAACTGTACAGGGGTGCTGGATTGTCGAAGGGGGTGGGTGGCTCGGCTGGGAGCCCCGGTGGTGATGGACCGGGGCCCGCCTCGCCGTCGGGCTCAGAGCGGAACCGGAATGGCGCAGCTCTCGACCTGGATCTGGTCGGAGTTGTTGTCGGGGCGGCATTCGACGGTCGTCTGCCCACCCTTGCCATCATCGTTCACCTTGATGGTGATGGTCTTGCCTGCGACGTCGTTCGAGATGGCGCAGTACACCAAGCTGCAGCCACCGGTGGGGACGGGGCCGTCGGTGTAGCTGGTGCAGAGGACCTTGTTGCCGTCGTAGAAGGTGGCGGGCAGCTCGGCGCCCACGGCGCGCTTGCCGCGATTGCAGACGGTTGCCTGCACGTACATCTTGGTCGAGCCGGTGACGCAGGGCGCGTCGGTGAAGCGGCCGGTGATGTCCGGCAGGTCGTCGAAGCCGGCGGCACCTTGGACGTTGGCGCGGTAGTTGTTCAGCCCCACCTCGACCCAGTTGGGTGCCCAGGCATCGCGGAAGGGGATCTGGCCGTCGTCGGTGACGTTGGTGATCGAGTAGGC
>DATIDO010000064.1:0-21897 GCA_035456245.1 Polyangiaceae bacterium | reverse complement strand
CGTAGCTTGCACGCCCCAGATGGCCTCTCGGACCTCGTACCTCGAGGTGGCCGCGTCGAAGCGCACCAGCACGGCCGAGCCGCGCGCCATCGCGCGCAAGCGGGCGTTGCGGTAGAGGGTGGCGATGAAGTCGGCCGAGGTGCGGGCGCGACGGTTGGCCAGCTGTCGTGAGATGCCGGGAACGGCAATCACCGCCAGGATGGTGATGATCAGCACCACCACCATCAGCTCGACCAGTGTGAAGCCAGCAGCCCCACGGCGTGCCGTCGAACGGGGGGGGACCGAGGCGGTCGGGTGGAAGCGCGGAAGGGGGAGCATGGACTTCGACACTCCGGCCCATGCAAGCATCATGCCCGTGAATTTACGAGGAAAATCCGGAGCGAGGGCCCGTAAACAGGCCAGATCGTGGCCGGCCGAGGGGGGGCCGTGAGGCGGGCGGGCCCGGCGGCGCAATCGATGCGATGCCTCGCAATTGTTGCGGAGCGCACGAAGGGGCTCGGGCGGGTGGCCGGACGGGCGGACTGGGGGGGGGTGTGGGTGGTCCTCGTGGGGGGCTGGCTGGCGTTGGCCCAGGCGGGGTGCGAGTCCCGACCGTCTGCGGAGGGGGGGGCTGGACTGCCTAGCGCGTCATCCGGTCCGTCCCGGACCATGACGCCAATCGCGGCGCAAGTCACCGCACCCGACCGGTGCACCGACAACACTCCGCTACTCGGCTTCGCACTCGAAGGAACGGGCCACTGCCTCGACTCGCATGTCGATGTGCGTCGCTTCGGAGCCGCGCAACCTTTCGGTCTCGACGCAGCATGCGACACGGTCCTGGATGCCGAGTGCGAGCTCTACAAGTCGTACGGCTTGGTATCGCTCACGACCTTCGCTCTCCTACCCATGAAGGGCACGCCGGTGGCAGAGCGGGGTGGTGAGTTCGGCACCGTGCAGGCGCGTGTCAGCGAATATCGTCGCTCGCTCTCGGCGTTCGGCTTCTACGCCGAGCGGTTGGGCCAGCGCGAGGATCGGCGGCACGGACGAGTGCGTTGGAGCGTCTCGGGTGAGCAGGCCATTTGGTGGAGCGAGCGGAAGGTGCTCGAGTTGAGCGGCCCCGAACCCGCTCTCGCATCGCTCTGTCAGGTGTGGGCAAAGCAGGCGCCCACGGACAACCTCGGCCCGTACGAGCTCGAGGTGTTGGAGCTGCCTGGCAGTCGCTGCGAGGTCGCGGAGGAAAACCTGTTCGAGCTGCCAGGAGCCGGCGGCGGAGTGCTCTGTACTCAGGGCGATGGGGCGAGCGACTACCGGACCCTCTTGGTTCTGCGCCGCGACGAGGCCTCGGCCAAAGATGCGCTGGCTTGGTTGTCGCGCGAGCTTGGCGGTGCGCCGATCCGTCGAAAGACAGCGGTGCGCGCCGTTCACGCGGTAGGGGATGGTCCCTCCGAGGTTTGGTTCTTCGCTCGACAAGGGCGAGCGGTGGTAGGGGTGGGCGCGAACGCGCGGAGCGCACGCGCGACCAGCTCGCGGGCTCGGCAGGAGCAAGACGAGTGGCGTGAGCGGGGCATGCGCCTACTCGAGGATCTGGAGCGGCGGGTTCGTCGCACACCGCCGCCGCTCGGCGAATGAGCGAGGCGCGCGCTGGACTGCCAGCGGTCGCCGGGCTGACTGGGAGCCGGCGGCCATTCGTGGCTGCTGCCGGCCGCGTTTACTCGGTGCGCAAGATCACGTGGAAGCCGTAGCTCGACTCCACGACGTGCGAGATCTGCCAGGGCTCCAGAGCGAAGGCTGCGTTCGAGAACTCGCCCACCATCTGCTCGCGGCGAAAGGTGCCGAGTTGGCCACCGTTCGCGGCCGAGCCGCGATCATCGGAGAACTCGGCCGCCAGCTTGGCGAAATCCTCACCGCCCAGCGCCCGCTGCCGCAGTTGCTCGGCCAGCTCGCGCGCCTGGTCGCGCGTTCGCTCCACGTAGGGTGCGGCGCGCTGGGCTCCCTTGTAGGCGACCAAGATGTGCGACCCAACGATCTGAGAGGGACCCGATGGCTTGGCGGGGCCTTCGCTCACCGGTGCCAACGGGACGCTCGGTGTGCTGCCGATCCCCTCGTGTGTGGAGATGACGCAGCCCGTGCTGGTCGAAGCCACGAATGCGCCGACGAGGCAGCCGATGAGCAATCCGGACGAGCGCATCAAGCGGGTCCGATCCGGGCCCAAGCGGAGCCCACCACGGCCTCCGGGCGATCATTTGCGTAGGCGGCCAAGGCGAAGGTGCCCGGCTCGACCTCGTAGCCGACGGTGCGCAGGCTCTCACCGGGCCAGACCGGCTTCTTGAACTGCACGCCCAGGCTGCGCAACCGATCGGGGTTGCCGCCACAAGCGCCCTGAATCACGGCGCGCGTGACGTACCCGAAGGTGCAGAGGCCATGGAGGATCGGCCCCTCGGCGAAGCCCACTGCCCGTGCGAACTCGGGATCGGCGTGCAGCGGATTGAGATCGCCGGAAAGGCGGTAGAGCAGGGCTTGCTCGGGCGAGGTGAGCTGAGTTCGCTCGAAGCTCGGCGTGCCTTCGCTCGGCAGCTTGGGCACTTCGACCTTGGGGGGACGGGGTCCGCCGAAGCCGCCGGTGTCGCGGACGATGAGCGTCCACTCGGTCTCGCACAACAGCTCACCGTCCTGATCGGTGCGGGTCGAGAACACGACCTGGGAGAGGCGCTTGAGATCGTAGATGCCCTCCAGCTTGGCAATCGTGCGCAAGCGACCGGCGGGCGGCAGCGGCTTGTGCAGGGTGATCGACTGCGAGCCGTGCACGACCAGGTTCATGTCGGCTCGGGCCCGCTCCACCAGCGGGACCAGCGCGGGGTAGGCCGGAACGACGGCGAACGACGGCAACACGCGTGGTCCGCGAGCTTCGTACAAGTAGTCGAGCTCGTCGCGCGTCGCGCCGACTCCGAGCGCATAGAGCGCAACGGTCTTCCAGTCGTATTCGAAGAAGAAGGGCTCGGTCTCGTAGCCGACCTGACTCGGGTCCAGACTCATGGCCCGGGCGTGTAGCCCAAGTCGGCGACGCTCGCGAGGCCCCGCGGCGGCCCTCACAGATCGGCGTGGAGCGCCGCACCCAGACCGAGCAGGAAGAACCAGTTGGGACCGGCGATCGAGGCCTGATCGAGGAAGGCGCTGGTCTCCGGGGGATCGGGCAGCAGCCAGAGTCCCGTGCGCAGGCCCGCGCCCACCTGCAAGTGGCGGCTGACGGGGAGGGAGAGGCCGGCGGCGCCGAAAGCGGAGAGGCCTTCACTGTTCAGAGTGACGCCGGGCGAGCCCACGTAGGAATCGCCGCTCTGGCGGTCCGCCGAGGCGAACGTGTCGCTGAGCACGATCAGGCCGGCGCCCGCTCCGAGCCACGGCTCGAGCTTGCCTCCACTGGTGAAGTAGTAGCGCCCCTGTGCTTCCAGGGAGAAATAGGCGCGAGAGTGCCTGCGATCCACGCCGCCCTCGTCCACCACCTCGACCGATGTGGTGGCGAAGGGCCCGACTCCGACACCTGCGCCGAACGCGAAGTGGGGATCGAAGCGGACGAGATTCCACACTTCGACCCAGGGGCTCGAGTCGCCCTGCGAGCAACCGGTGTCACCACAGACTCGAGCGAGCGGCGCTCCCATCCAACCGAGCGAGAGTTCGGCGATGCCGACGACGCGATGCGGGCGGGGGGCGGCCAACAGGGGCCGATCGAGCACCTCGGCTGCCGGGGGGGGGTCGGCTCGACTCGGCGTGGCCAGGCCGACGGTGGCGCCCAAGGCGAGCAGGGCCACGGCCCGGGGCGAGGTCATGTCGGCGATTCTGCCGAGCGCCCCATCGAGGTCAATCGGACCAGCCATTTTCCGCCTATTCGAGCGAGCGAAGTTTCCCCTGGACCCCAACCCGGACCCCACTAGTCTCGGCGGACCCGAGGGTACCACCGATGAGCGGTAAGGCCGAAATCAGTAAGGGCGAAGAGTCGCAGGAGCCCGTGGCCGCCCAAGCATCGGCCCCGGGCGGAGCCGAGTCCAAGCCCGCCAAAGGTGCAGGTCGGCGTAGCCGGGCCGTGGCGGCCGAGGCCACCGCGGCGCTCGCGCCCCAGGCCACGCCCGAACTCGAGGTGCTGCCCGGCGCCTACCAGGTAGCCCTGCCAGCGTTCGAGGGGCCACTCGACCTGCTCCTGCACCTGATCCAGCAGCACCAGCTCGACATTCTCGACATCCCGATCGGCTTCGTCGCCGAGCGCTACGTCGAATACATCATGGTGATGCAAGAGCTGAACATCGACATGGCGAGCGAGTACCTCGTCATGGCGGCGACGCTCGCGCACATCAAGTCGAAGATGCTCCTGCCCACGCCTCCTGCCGATCAGGAGGACGACGCGGCCGAGGATCTGGATCCGCGCGGCGAGCTGGTGCGACGCTTGCTCGAATACCAGAAGTACAAACACGCGGCGGAGGCACTCGGTGCCGCGCCGGTGCTGGGTCGCGACGTGTTCGTGCGTGGCGCGCCTGCTCCCGAGGTGGACGGGCCCGCGCCGCTCGCTCAGGTCAGCGTTTTCAAGCTGTTCGATGCCTTCCAGAAGCTGCTGGGACGCGTCAAGCAGACGGCCGAACACCACATCGACGTCGATCGTATCTCGATCTCCGAGCGCATCCTGCAGCTCACCGATATCCTGAAAGGGCAGGGGCCGTACCCGTTCGAGAAGTTGTTCGGCGAAGAGGTCACCAGGTCCGATCTGGTCGTGACCTTCCTGGCCATTCTGGAAATGACGCGCCTGCGCATGATGCAGGTGCTGCAGGAAGGCCCGCTCGAGGCCATCCTGGTAGAGCTGACCCTCACCGACGAGCACGAGGACGTCTTGGCGCACACCCGCGGCGAGGACCCGCTGGTCATGTTGGCGCGCGGCACGCTGCCCACCGGGAGCCCTCCAGCGAGCGACTCCGTTAGCGACTCTGCGAGCGCGGACGAGGACTCCGCCGACGAGCCGGGCGCCGAGGACGAGGCTCAGGCCGAGGCTCAGGACGAGGCCGAGGAACTTACCGAAGAGCGCGACGAGGCTCCCAGCGAGGAGTCCGATACCGCCGCCACGAATTTCGACGTCGACGACGACCATGGCTAGAAAGAAACGCCCCCAACCGCCGCGGGCGCGCGCCGTGCGCGCGGCCCCCTCGACAACGAATACCCCTGCCGCCGCGGAGTCGACGGACGAGTCGGAGTCCGAAGATTCGGACGAAACGGACGAGTCTGAGCCGACGGAGTCGACGGACGAGTCGGAGTCCGGTGAGTCGACGGAGGAGTCGGACGAGTCGGAGTCCGAAGAGTCGGACGAGCCGAACGATTCGGAGTCAGCCGATTCGGATGCCGGTCATTCCGAGTCCGAAGAGTCGGACGAGTCCGATCTCGACGAGCCGGAACCATCGGCCGAGTCGGAGGAGTTCGTCGGCGCAGTGACGGACGGAGGGAGCGATGTCTCCGGTGAGACCGAACTGGGCGACCGACGCGTCGCGCCGGAGGATGACTCCGAGCCTGGCGAAAGCCTCGACGACGGGGACAGCTACCCACCCGAGAGCGGCGAGGAAGAGCTGGATCCGTTCGGCGACGGCCTCGTGCGCGCGAGTGCCGCCGATTTGATTGGGGAAGGCCTCGAGGACGAGTCCGGGATCGAGGATACCGAGGGCTTCCTCAAGGGCCTGATCGAGTCGCTGCTGTTCATCTCCGACAAGCCGCTGTCGGCGCGGGACGTCGCGAGGGCCGCTCGGATCGACAAGCGGCGCGCCCAGGAGTTGATCGACATCTTGGTGGCCGAGGGTCAGAGCCGTGGCATTCGCCTGGTCGAAGTGTCGGACGGCTATGCCTTCCGCACCAACCCCGCCTATTCGCCCTACGTGCGGGAGTTCCTCGCGCAGCGGCCGGTTCGCTTGAGCCGCGCGCAGCTCGAGACTTTGGCGATCATCGCCTATCGGCAGCCGGTGACCCGTCCCGAGGTCGACGACATCCGCGGCGTCGATTCGGGCGCCGTGGTGAAGACGCTTCTGGAGCGCGAATTGATTCGCATCCTCGGCAAGAAGGACGAGCCGGGGCGTCCGATGCTCTACGGCACGACGCCGCAGTTCCTCGATCTCTTCAGCCTCAAGTCGCTGCGCGATCTGCCCACGCTGCGTGAGTTCACCGAGCTGACGGAAGACTCGCGGGCCAAGTTCGAGCTGGAGCTGGGGGAGCCCGCGCCAGAAGGTCCGATCTCGTTCGAGGCCGAAAACGAAGAGAGCGAGCCATCCGTAGCCGAGACCGGCGTCGAAGAGGTTGCCACTTCCGAAAAGGACCCTGCTGATTCGGAAGAGGCTGACTCGGACGAGGTGGCTGACTCGGACGAGGACGAAGCGACTTCGGACGATGAATCCGACGACGACTCGGATGAAGACGAGGACGACGACGACTCGGATGAAGACGAGGACGACGACTCGGATGAAGACGAGGACGACGACGACTCGGATGAAGACGAGGACGACGACGACTCGGATGAAGACGAGGACGACGACGACTCGGATGAAGACGAGGACGAGGACGACGAGGACTCGGATGAAGACGAGGACGACGAGGACGAGGACGAAAAGGACTGAGACAGGTCACTTTTCGCGCAACGCATCGGCGGAGAGGCCGATGCAACGCGCATGGTTCGGATCTTCGTTGGTGCGGTGGGGATGCTTCTCTCGGGCTGTGGACCGGCCTGGGGTGCATCACCCTCGGAATCGTTCGAGATTTCCGTCGTAGGCGAGCAGCCGGGCGGGGACGGGCTTCTGGGTGAGGTCGGGCGGGCGGATCGATTCCTGCTGCGAGGCGAGCCGGTCGGCTCGATGGCAGAAGTTTGGCTGGTCGAAGGGGAGCTCAGCGGCACGTCCAGCAAGCGTCTGGCACGCCGCGATCCCCCGGAATCGATTGAAGAGCGGCGCCTTCCCTTGGCAGCCTGGCCGTCGGCCGAAGGCTGGATCTTGGCTCCGCTCCAGGCGCTCGAGCCGGGGGGCAATTACTCGTTCGCCGCCTTGGGTTTCGGTTTTCTCGCCGCATTCGAGGTGAGCGAGTCACCCGAGCCGCTCTGGGAGCGTCAGGGCGAAGGCGCCGTACGACCCGGTGATTGGGTGGTCCATTGCACCGCCGAGCCTTGGGGCGACGCCGAGGCAGGCTCGCTTCGGCTGGGACCGAGCTCGCGCGAAGTGCGGGTCGAGCGAGGGCTGGGCGCGTCCGCGTTGCTGGCAGATCGCTGTATCGCTTTTCAGCTGCCAGCCGACTGGTCCGAGCCCTACTTCGTGGCGGAGGGACGCTTCGATGGGGTGGCGCTCGCGCCCGCTCCCGTCATTGTCCGGCAGGAGGACGCACCCGATGAGGCTGCGCCGTTGGGCGTGTGCGAGAGGGGACAGCTGTCGGCATGCGTTCGAGCCGAACGAGCCGGGGTGACGCTGAGCCTGGCGGCCGGGCTCCACGCGATTCGGATCGAGCAGCATGACACGTCGACTGGGGGGCGCCGCTTCGAACGGGTGGTTTGGGGGACCGAACCGAGCCAGCTCGTGTTCGGGCCGCTCCTCGCCGACCGGGAGGTCGAAGTGGTGGTGGTCTCGGTATCGGGTCCGCGAATTTCCCTGGAAGAGCACCGACTGGATAGCGGACCAGCAGCCGGGCGACCCGTGTTGAACGAAGTGTTGGGCGATGCGCTCGGCGCGGAGCCAGCCTCGGAGTGGGTCGAGATCCAGAACGTCGGAACTGCCGCCGTTCGGTTGAGCGACTTCACGCTGAGCGACGCCGGCGGAGCGCAGGCACTGCCCGATGTCACGCTCGGGCCTGGGCAGTTCGGACTGCTCGTCGGCTTCGACTTTCGTGCGTCTGCCGACTTGGACGTGGTCCCGCACCCGGACGCGCTCCCGATCCTGGTGCCGCGTGTCGGCACGGGCGGCCTCCTCAACGGCGGCGAAGCGTTGCGGCTTTCGGCGGCGGATGGGGCGCTCGTTTCGGCGCTCCCAGCGCTCCCCGGGCGGCCGGGGATTTCGGTGGCGCGCCGCCTGCCGTGGGCGCCCGATCAGGCGGATTCTTTCGCGATCCATGGCGCTCCGGGTGCCTCACCCGGAGCGCCCAATACCTTCGACGACACGGGACCGTGAACCACGCGGCGCCGTGAACTCCACGGCGCCCCGAACCACGCGGCACCGTGAACCAGACGGCGCCGTGAACCAGACGAGCCCAGCCGAGTCTCACTCGCCGGAGATCGTCATGCTGTTCACGCGGAACGTGGGCGAAGCCGTCGAGCTCTTCAGTTCGAGATCGTTGGCGACCCGATCGATGCCGCGCAGCATCGTGTCCAGATTGGAGCCGATGGTGACCTCGCTCACTGGGTGGACGATGCGGCCGTCCTCGATCCAGAAACCGCCGGCACCGCGAGAAAAATCCCCGGTCAGCGCGTTGAAGCCGAAGCCCATCATCTCGGTCACCAGCAGACCTCGCTGAGTCGACGCAATCAGCTCCTCGCGGCTTCCCGTGCCGGCTTCCAAGAAGAAGTTCGTGGTCGAAGGTCCGATCGAACCGCCACTGCGTGCCGCGCTCGCGGTCGAGACGCGCCCCAGCTTCCTGGCCGAGTAGCAGTCGAGCAAGAACGTCTCCAGCTTACCCGCCTGGACGACGACATTGCGCCGCGAGCGCAGTCCTTCGCCATCGAATGCCCGGGAGCCCGGTGCGCGCGGCAACCCGGGATCGTCGATGATGGTCACCAAGGGGCTGGCGACCTCGGTGCCGAGTCGATCGAGCAAGTAGCTCGACTTTCGCCACAGCGCGCTGCCCACGATCGTTCCAGCGAAGGTCGAGAGGATGGAGCGCGCCGAGTCGGCGTCGAAGACAATCGCGGCTTCCCCCGTCTTCACCTTGCGCGAGCCGAGCTTGGCCAAGGTGCGCCGGGCGGCTTCTTCACCGACGAAGCGGCCGTCTTCGAGATCGGCGCGGTGCCGACGGGCGGACCAATAGTAGCCCCGGCGGCGCTTGTCGCCGCTGTCCACTACGACCGGGACGACCGACAGTGAAGCGTAGGTGCCTCGCGTGACTCCCTCGAATCCGCTGGAGAGCACCATGGCTCGCGTGGAGACGCTGCGACCATACGTGGCGCCTTCGCTCAAGGTGATGCGCGGATCGTAGGCGAGCGCGGCCGCTTCGGCTCGAGTCGCGCTCTCCAGCGCGAATGCAGCGTCGATGTCCGAGACGCTGGGATCGAAGGTGTCGAGATCGGCGAAGGGTGCCGCGGCGAGCTCGGCGGGATCGGCAGGACCCGCGAAAGGATCGGGCTCCGCCAGTTCCACCAGCTCGACAGCGTCCCGCACCAAGAGCTCGATCCCGGCCGGGCTCGTGTCGCTCGTCGACGTCATGGCCAGACGCCCGCCGCGCAGCACGCGCAGCGAGACGCCACGTTGACCGGCCTCTTCGACCAGCTCGGGCTGTCCAAGGCGGACCTTGGCGCTCAGCTCCCAGCTCGACCCAACGCTCACCTCCGCCACGTCGACATGCGCCTTGGCCCGTCGCACCACGTCTCGCGCCAGCTCCAGGAGCTCGTCTCGATCGTCTCGCATTGCCGCGGTTCTACAGCGCTCGCCGTGTCCAGTGAACCCCTGGCCGCTTCGAGGCGGCCTGCCTTCGAGGCGGCCTGCCGTCGGGAGGTGCTATCGCGAGCCTCGGCCCTCGCCCGGCTTCACGATGTGCCTTAGGCTCAGCCGGTGGACCCCACCGCGCTCCAGGATTTGTTCGAACGAGTGCGGCGCGGAGAGCTGTCGAGCGAGCAAGCAGTAGCGTCGCTCGCCGGGCTCGGACAGGCCGAGTTGGGGTTTGCCAGGCTCGATCTGGAGCGTCGGGAGCGCCAGGGCGTCCCTGAGGTGATCTACGGCCCCAGCAAGACGGAGGAGCAGCTGATCCGTCTGCTCGAGACTCTGGCCCAGGCCGGACAGAACGTGATGGTCACGCGACTGACACCCGAAGTCGGACGCCGTTTGGTCGAGCTGCGTCCGAGCTCGCACTACGACGCCGACTCCGGCCTGCTCTACGAGGAGAGCCAACCCGTAGCGCGCCGCACCGTCGCTCCCGTTGCCATCGTCACCGCGGGTACGGGGGACATTCCCGTGGCGCGCGAGGCGTCGCGCACCTTGGAACTGCTCGGCTTTGCTACCGATTGCCTCTTCGATGTGGGGGTAGCCGGCATTCATCGGCTGTTTGCCGTGCTCGAGCGGATCCAGAGGGCGCCAGCCGTGATCGTCGTGGCTGGCATGGAGGGGGCCTTGCCCTCGGTCGTGGGAGGATTGGTGAGCGCACCCATCGTGGCCGTGCCGACTTCCGTCGGTTACGGTGCGGCTTTCGGCGGTGCGACGGCCCTCATGGGGATGCTGACGAGCTGCGCCGCCGGTGTCGTCGTCGTGAACATCGACAATGGGTTCGGCGCAGCCATGGCGGTCGCGCGCATCCTGGATGTGAAGGCAGGGCCATGAGTTCCAAGGAGCGGACTTTTTCGTTGGGCGGTCATTCGCACGGGGGCCATTCGCACGGCGGTCATTCGCACGGCGGTCATTCGCATGGCGAGTCGGCTGGCGGCGTGAGCGGCGGGTTCGTTCCCAGCTCGTCCGGTGGCGACGGTGCGAACGAGAGTGGTGTCGATGGGGCGCGCGGCCCGTTGGTTCGAGGTGCGGGCTCGGTACGCTGGCTATTTTTGGACTGCCAGAGCGGCATTTCCGGCGACATGACCCTGGGTGCCCTGCTCGATCTCGGCGTGCCGCTCGACGAGGTGCGCCGCGGTATCGCGGCCCTGGGGCTGCCGGGCGTCGAAGTCGAGTTGCAGAAGGGGCACGTCGGCGTGCTCGGAGCCAGCCGTTTCGTCGTGCGTGAAAGTCATCAGGCGGACGCGACCAGCTACGCCGCCATTCGTGAGCGAATCGAAAGTTCTTCGCTGCAAGACGCAGAGAAGTCGCTCGCCCAGCGCATCTTCTTGCGCCTGGCCGAGGCCGAGGCCGAGGTGCACCGCATGGAGCTGGAGCACGTGCAGTTCCACGAGGTGGGTGCGGTCGACTCGATCGTGGACATCGTGGGCGCTGCCATCGCGTTCGTCTATTTGGGCGCGAGGGTCATCGCGAGCCCCGTGCCCTTGGGGCGCGGCTACGTCCAATCACAGCACGGCGTGCTGCCTCTTCCTGCTCCTGCGACCCTGCTTTGCTTGCGCGGCGTGCCGACGCGCCCCTCCGGCCTGGAAGTGGAGTTGGTGACGCCGACGGGCGCCGCCATCTTGTCGACCGTGGCCGAGGAATACTCGGAGTGGCCTTCTTTGCGGGTCGAGCGCATCGGCTCGGGCGCCGGCACGCGTGTCTTGCCGGATCGACCCAACATGCTGCGCGCGATTCTGGGCGAGGCTCCGCTCGATTCGTACCAGCGGGGCGCCCTCCGAGCGGGCGAGTCGGACCACGCGGCGCCGGGTAGCGGGGGGCTTTCTGGCCCGCGTCGGGTGAACCTGGCGCTGCTGGAGACCAACGTGGACGACATGACGGGCGAGCAAGCGGCTCACGCGCTCGAGCAGCTGATCGCCGAGGGCGCATTGGACGCTTGGTTCGCTCCAATCACGATGAAGAAGGGGCGGCCTGCGCTCGCGCTCGGCGTGCTCGGACCGCTCGAGCGCGCTCAGGCACTGACCGACGTGCTCTTCGCTCAGACCAGCACGATTGGGGTGCGTCAGTCGATCGTGCCGCGTGTCGAGCTGCCGCGTCGTCAGTTGGAGTTGGACACCCCCGACGGCAAAGTGCGCGCCAAGCTCAGCCAGCTGCCCAGCGGCGAACGCATGAAGCTCGAATACGAGGACTGCGCGCGCATCGCCCGAGCCCAGGGGCGCCCACTGGCCGAGGTCACGAGCGAGCTGGAGGCGCGCTTTCGTCAGGCGCTCGCGTCCGGAGATCCGGCGCTCAAGGGCGCTCGAGCTTGAGCCCTTCGGCTTCCCAGCCGAGGACGCCGCCCTCCAAGAAGGCCACGGGCAGCCCCTTTTCGCCCAGCTCGGCTGCGAGTTGCTCGGTCTCTTTGCCGCCGCGGCAGTAGAGGACGGCCGGTCCAGGTAGGGCGAGCAGGCGCTCGGGATCGTCGCGCAGCTCGGCCAGGGGGGCGTTGATGGCGCCGTGGATGTGGGCGCGGGCGAAGACCTCGGGAGGACGGGTGTCGACCAGCACGATGCGTCGAGCTGCGGCGAGCTGCTGCACCTCGAGCGGCTTCAAGGCGCCGGCCGCGCGCGGCAGGTAGGGCTCGAGCAGGGCCAGCATCTCGGCTTTGCGGATGGCGCCTTGCTTGCCGTTCACGGGCTGCCCCTGGTGAAAGACGATGAACGTCGGCACCGAGCGGATACCGAGCGTCTGAGCCAGCATCGGGCTCTTGTCGATGTCGACCTGCACGATCTTGGCTTTGCCAGCGAGCTCGCGGTGAACGGCCTCCAGCTCGGGCGCGACCGTCTTGCAGGGGCCACACCACTCGGCGCCGAACTCGACGAGGACCGGGAGCTCCTCACGCAGAACCTCGACCTCGAAGGTCTTCTCGCTCACGAACGGGACGGCGGCCATGGGCAGCCTTTTACACTCGGCGGGCCGCCGAGCGAAGCAGGTGCGAGACGGCGCCTGCCGCTCGGCCACTGATCAGGGCGCGGGTCCCTGCTTCGAGCCCGACCAGGATCAGGGCCGCCAGGACCCAGGCGAGCCAGACCGTCGAGTCGGCGGTCACCATCCAGGCGCCCAGGCTGCCGCCCGTCGGGGCCGAGGTCGGGCTCCAGCGCGTCGCCAGGGCTTCGAGCGCGCAGACCACGACCACGACGAACGCCACCGTGCTGCTCACCGCGCCGCGGGCGGCGGCGTGGCGCGTGGAAATGCCACCGCCCGAGTGGCCCAGGGCGATGTCACCGGCCAACCCGGCCGCGTCGCTGTCATGCCGCAAGACCCAGCGCGCTACCGCGATGCCCTGCACCAAGGCCGCGGTCGCGCCAATCACCAGCCAGCGCGGGAGCTGCGGCAACGTGAGCCACATGGCGGCGATCACGAAGGGCAGCAGGGCGCCGCGCGCTTCGATCAACAAGTTGACGACGGCGCGGCCGCGCAGGCCATCGCTCGCCAGCCGACCCAGGCTCACGCCGACGCCGAGCGCACCGAGCCAAGCCACCAGCAGCGCGAGTGCGGTGTTCAATCGGCCTCCCACCAAGCGAAGCGACGCGTACCCAGCACGGCGTCGCAGAGCAGCTGGGTGCTGCCGGTGAACAGTCCGAGGGCCAAGCTCGACAGCATGAGCCAGGGCAGATCGCCCGTTTGCGCGGCCCGCCAGGTTTCCAGCCCGAGCCCGGGACGATTGCTGCCGATCTCCAAGCAAGCCACCGCGAAGGCAGCCTCGGCGGCGACGAGTGGTGACAGCGTCGGCAGGGAGGGGCCGAGCCAGCGCCAGATCGCCCTCACGCGCGCCCACGAACGTCTGCGGCGGAGCAGGCGATGGGTTCGCCAGTCGACGCGCTGCCCCAGCTCGTGCGAGAGCAGGAACGTCGACGGTAGCGTGCCGGCGAGCAGCGCCAGGCTGCCGCGCCAGAAGGCGCTCGCCGTCGGCTCGAGCAGCGCGCCCGGGAGCAGCGAACACACCGCCAGAGCCAGGCCCAGTCGTACGGACAGGCGCCCGGCGCGCGGCACCTTGCGCGACATCTCGAGCACTTGCAGCCACGCGGCCAGTGCCGGGCCGAGCACCAGCGCGCCCAGTAGCGCCAGGAGGAAAGACGGAGCGCTGATGGCCGCGCCGCGTGCCAAGCGCTCGCCGAGCGCGCTGTCGTCCACCTTGGTCAGTTGTCGCAACGAGCGGCGCACCCAGATGGCGAATTCCGTTTGGGAGAGGGATGCCGCCAGCTGCTCGACGCCGTTGAGCGACGTGTAGTCGGGCCCCTCGCGATCCCATTCGCCTCGTAGCTGGCTCGCGAGGCGCCGCGCCGCCACCACACTCCGCGCTTGGCCCCGGAATTCCTGGCCCCTCACGTGCGCGATCAGAGCGGCGACGCGCTGGACCCGTTCGACGTCGGCGTTGGTCTGAACTCGTCCCAGCTGGTCGATCAAGGCCGGCAGCGCGTAGGTGTCGACGACCAGCAGATCGGCGCGGCGCAGCGAGAGATCTCGGGCGCTCAGCCGACGCACCAGGCGCTGCACGACGAGCGGGCGGAAATCCGAAGCATGCTCGTCGCGGAAGTCGCGCCAGAACTCGAGCCGACGTTCGCTGCGCTTGGCGTCCCGGGCGTCGGTGAGTGCCAAGGTCTCGCTCTCCCAAGAACCCATGCGCTCGGCGATCGGCCACAGCGCGTCGGCCAGGCGGCGCGCTTGATCCGGCGGGAGTGAGTCGATGCGTTCGAGCAGGTGGGGCAGGGCGGCCCCTCCGAGTCGGACGAGCCGAGCGGCGGCGTCCTCCGCGGCGTTCGCGTCGGCCTTTGCGTCGGCCTTCGCGTCGGCACCGTCCTCGGCAGCCAAGAAGCGTTGGAGCGCCGCCTCGGCCTCGCTCGAGGCCTGACGGGGACGGGGATTGAAGAAGAGCGCGCTGCCGGCGGGTGGCGGGGCGATCGTCGAGCTGAAGGCAGCGAAGAGCGAGGCCGCGCCCACGATCAACACGGGCAGGAGCCAGAACACTCGGCGAATGGTGTCGACCAGACCCATCGTTGCTCCGGGACCTCCAGCTTTCGCCCGTCGCCGCGCGCTGGATCAGCGCAGCGCGAGGTAGCCGAGGAGCGCGGCGAGCAACATGGCGCTGACTACCAACGTGGCCATGATGGGCGGAGGCAAGCCTTGGGTCGGCAGGTCCACGGGCTCGTCCGATTGTCCGACGCGGCGGATGCGCTCGGGCGTTGCCTGATGGCTGGCGGCCCTCACGGTCTGACCTTCGCGCGGGGTCTCGAGGTCGCCCATCGGGTTGACCACGCCGAGCATGGTGTGGGAGACGCGCAGCGGCTTGGCGCTCTCCTCCGCGTGTTCGCGACGCGCAGGGTGCGAGCCGTGGCTCTCGGTGACGCGCAGGTCCTGTTGAGGCTTTTCTTCCTGCGGAACGTCGGGAAGCGTGTACTTCTGGTAGCCGAACGTGTCGGTGGGGCCGACGTCGGGGCCTTCCTCGACTCTCGCTACGATGACGGTGATGTTGTCGTGGCCGCCTGCAGCGTTGGCCCGATCGGTCAGCTCACGGCAAGCCTCCATCGGCGCCGTGACGCGTGTCAGCACGTCGAAGATCTCGTCGCCGCGAATCATGCCCGACAGACCGTCCGAGCAGAGCATCAACACGTCGCCCTTGCAGAGATCGACATGGGTGAGATCGACCTGGACCGTCTCGGCCGTACCGAGGGCCTGCAGGATGATGTTGTTGTGCTCGAAGGTCTCGGCCTCTTCCTCGGTGAGCTGGCCCGCCTCGATCAGCTGATTGACGAGCGACTGGTCCCGGGTGAGCAGCTGCAGCTTGCCGCCGCGCAGTAGGTAGGCGCGGCTGTCGCCGACCTGGCCGACGAACAGACGGCGGTCGAGCAGGGCCGCGATGGTCGAGGTGGTCCCCATCCCTCGCCGGCTGCGGTCGCTGCGAGCCTCCTGGAAGATGCTGGCTCCCGCGAACTCGATGGCCTGAACCAGGCGTCGGGCCAAGGCGTCGTGATCGGCAGGGGAACCCGCGCCGGTCAGCTGCTCGTAGATCAGGTCCACGGCCATCTGGCTGGCTACTTCGCCAGCCGCCGCACCACCCATACCGTCGCAGACACCCAGGACGAAGCCGCTGTCGCGAATGACGACCGAGCGGTTCTCTTCCTTCAGGCCGCGCACCTGATTCGTCAGGTTGGCGACGAGGAAGTTGTCCTCGTTGTGCTCGCGAATTTGGCCCACGTCCGTGCGGCCGAACAGCTGCAGGCGGATAGCCTGGGAAGATTGCGACATGCCTTGATTATCCACCGCGCCTGACGTCGAGCCGGAAGAGGTGCTGCCCGATCCGGACGTGATCGCCAGGAGAGAGGGCATGACTGCCCCGGATGGCTACGAACGTTCCGTTGGAAGAGCCCAGGTCGCGCAAGGTGAAGGTATTGGTGTTCGGATCACGGCGGAGGGCTGCGTGCCGGCGACTCATGAACGGATCATCCGTGAACACGATGTCGCCCAGCTCCCTCCCCAGGACCGTTTCGGCCCGGGACAGATAGTAGACGTCCCGCGCCTTGTCCTCCACCGTCAGAACGGTCAAGCGACCGTATCGGGGTGAGGGCGGGGTACCGAACACACGCACACCTGCCTTCAGCACGGGCTGCGGGGTGCGCTCGGCCTCGGGCACCACGTCGAAGCGCATGACCCCCAGGCCGACCAGGAGCAGGTCGCCGTCACGCAGCGGCACCGAACCGCCGATGCGGACGAACACTCCGTTGGTGGAGCCGCAGTCATCGATGAAGAAACTTCCGTTCCGGTACGTGACGCGAGCGTGCTCGGGGCTCACGTAGGGGTCCCGAGCCAGGGCGATGGCGGCCCGGCTGTCGGAGCCAACCACCATCTCGCCCGAGGTCAGGGGGAACCTGCGTCCCGGAGAGCCGTCCTGGGCAATCACCACCAGCTCGGCCTTGGGCATGGCCTCACGGCTCCGACCAGCCTGGACCGGTGGCGCGGAGCGAGGCCGCTCACCCGAGGCGCCTTCGAGCGGAAGCCCGCAGATCTGACAGAAGCGAGCGGCGGGTCCGTTCGTTCCGCCGCACGCGCGGCACACCCGAGCACGTGCCTCGTTCGCAGCGATGGGCGCTGTCATGGGCGGAGCGGGCGCCACGGCGACAGCGTCGGCGCGCGCCGCGTCCGAGGGCAGTGAGGCGTGGAAGGAGGGAGCGACCTGACCAGGAGGCGCGTCGCCGGGCGCGCGGGCGGGTTGTGACGGATAACGCACGGGTGCTCGCTCGGGGATGGGGTTGGTGGAGGGGGCTCGTGACATGCCGCGTGAAGAGTCGGCACGGCCGATCACTGGTGCAGGTGCCGCCGATGGAATGGAAGGTCCGGCGACGACCGTCGCGCCTACTGCGGGGCCGACGGCGGCGACGAGGTCGAGCCTGCCGCCACAGTCACGGCAGAATCGCGAGCCTGTCGGATTGTCTATGCCGCAGACGGGGCAAGCCTGCCGTTCGGCAACGGCGGCGGCGGGGTGCACCGCGGGCGGCTCGGGAGCTGCAGCGGCCTGCACGACCGGGGCAGCCTCGGCGCGCAGGACCGTGCCACAGTCCAAGCAGTAGCGAACGTGTCCAGGATTCCGCCGCCCACAGTGGGTACAGTCCACGTGAGCAGGTGACCGCGCGCGCGGCGCCGAGTCAAGGGCCGCTTCCAGGCTAGGGGTAACGGCTGCGGCGCCCCTTCCGCCGCGAGAACCGGCCCGGTTCCTGGCCTGATTTCGCGGTTCCGGGGGTGTTCACAAAAGGTGGCAAGGCCCGCCTTGACGTGGCGCAGAGCGTTGGCTTAAAGCCGGCCTGCGGTTCCCACAGGGGACCCGACCCACGAGACGAATATCATGGAAATACACCTCGATAGGCGCGCCGTCCGCCAGATCCGCGTCGCCGCCCAGGAAGCCATCGAAGAGGGCGACACCGAGTCCAGTCGCGAGGACATCCTCGAAGCATTCACGGAGGACCAGATCGAGGAGATCGAGCGCCGCTTGGACCATGGCGACATGTTCGAGTTCCTCACCGACATCCTGGACGAGTGGAGCGGCGAGGACGCCGACGAGCTCTTCGAGCTGCTCGAGACCCAGCTGGGTGAGGTCGGCATCGAACTGAAGGTCGAGTCCAAGGAGAGCGAGGACGACGAGGAAGAAGAAGAGGCCGACGACGACGACGACGACGACGATGACGACGCCGCGTCGGACGACGATGACGACGCAGGTCCCGATCTCGATGGCGCCGAAGGCGGCGATTTCGTCGCCGAAGACGACGACTGACATTTGCCGAGCAGGGGAGAGGCTAGTCGCAGTGGACTAGCCTCTTTCTAGCCGCTCTTCTCTCCGCGCTTTCGCGCTGCGCTCGGCCCGCCGATCCTCAGGGATCAGGTGGGCTTTCTTGCGTCTCGTCCTGCGGCGCTCGGCACGAGGAGGGGCGAGCCTCCTCCGGGAGTGCCCCACAGCAGCGCGGGCTCATGTCGACGTCCTGACAGGCTGCGTCACCTTCCGACTCGCAGGCGGGACAGAAGAGTGGAGCGCAGCTGGCAAAGCGCGAGTCGGGCCGAGTCTCGGCGAGTGACCGCAAGCTCGTGCAGGCGCGCTCGGGGTGGTGCGCGAGCGCGTGCGCGATGGCCTGGTCGAAGAGCGCGTCGTCCACACGGCGGCTGGTCGGGTGGTCACTCACGACGCGGCCGAAGGCCTGGGCTGCTTCGTCGTAGCGAGCCAGATCGTCCCGCAAAATGAGCCCGCTCAACCAGCGCGCTTCGGCATAGGCGGCCCGTTCGTAGCTGCCGGCCAAAAAGGACGTGTCGCGGGCCCGGAGCAGCAGGTCCAGGGTCTGCAGGGCTCCGGTCTGGTCCCCTTCGCGGCGCCGCAGCCGGGCGGAGGCAAGCAACGCCTCGTCGGCGTAGCGCCCCTGGGGGAGTGGATCGAGCTCGGCCGTCTTTTCGTACTCGAGCACGGCTTGGCGAGGGGACTGGGGCTCGAGTGCCTTGGCGTGCTCGTAGTGGAGGAGTGGCGCCAGCTCGGCAGCCCGGTTCTCGGCGAGCAGACGGGCCCAGGCTGCTTCGGGTTCTTGGCCCGAAAGTGCAACCCAACGGCGCGCCGCTGCCTCGGCTCCGCTCGAAGTCGGATGCTCGCGAACCACGCGGAGGTAGGCCTCCCGGGCGCCCGCTTCGTCACCGGCATGCTCCCGGGCGCGGGCCGCATCGAGGCGAGCACGCGCGGCGCGAGGCGAGTTCGGCGCGCTCGCCGCGAACCGTTCGAGCGCCACTGCGCCTTCGAGCGGGCCCCGTTCGGCCAGCTGGAGGCGCGCGGCTCGGTAGTTGGCTTCGTCGGCTTGTTCGTCGTTCTCGGCTCGTTCGCTCGCCTCGGCGTAGGCTCGGCGAGCAGCGTCGAAATCGGCTGCGCGCTCGGCTTTTCCGGCGCGAGCCAGCGCGAGCGAGTAGGTACTGGGGCCGCCGCCACAGCCAGAAGCGAGCGCGACGCAGGTGAGCGCCAGCCGCCATTTCGTCACGGGGGCGCCTCTCCGGCACGTCGTTCGAGAGCGGTCTGGTAGAGTTCGTAGGCCATGACCTGAACCGCCTGGGCGAGGTTCAACGAGGGCTGCGGCGCCGCCATGGGGATGCGGAACGCCACGTCGCAGCGCTCGATCTCGTCGGCGGTCAAGCCGCTCTTCTCGTTGCCGAAGACGACGGCGATGCGTCGGCCGCCGTCGACCCAGTCGAGCACGCGAGGAGCCAGGGTGGCAGGCGTGAAGACGCCGGACACCCCACGACGGGCGGTCGAGCCGATGACGATGTCGGTGCCCACGATGGCCTCGTCCAGATTGTCGTAGACGGTAGCCCCATCCAACACGTCGAGGCTCTTCACGGCCATCTTGCGCGCCATCGGGTGGCTGGGGATGGCGAGGCGCCCCGGCCGCACCAGTCCGGCGCGCAGGAAGCCCATGGTCTTCATCGCTCGGCAGGCCGCACCCAGGTTCTCCGGGTAGTGAGGGTTCACCAGCAAGAAGCGGACGGCTTTGTGCACGGGAAGCTCGACGGGGCTCGTGCGCATCGGGGGCAGACTATGCGCCAAAGCGCACGCGAGCGCATCTCACTTTGCGGCGGTGCGCTGGCGCCGTCCGCGGACGTCGTGCGCGCAACGGAAGCCCAAGCTCGGCCCCCAGGAGTCGACGGGAACGATGCGTCGGGCAGCAGCGCGTAGCTCGTGTGGGGGGCTGGCGAAGTGGCCACCACGGACCGCCGCCATGCCTGCAGAGGCGGAGTCTGGTTCGTCTCCGTCGGCGGTCCACTCCTCCACGTTGCCCGAGAGCTGCAGGATGCCCTCGGGCGTACGACCGTCCGAAAAGGCCGCCACTGGTGCGAGGCGCTCGTAACCATCCGCGCGCTCGGTGCCCGCCACGCCGAACGCGCCGCCGTTCACTCGACCGGTGTGGAACAGCGCGCCCCAAGGATAGCGTCGCCCGCTCGCGCCCCGCGCGGCGCGCTCCAGCTCGTCCTCACGCGGGAGGCGCCCTCCGGCGAACGCGCAATGCATGGCGGCGTCGGCGCGTGTGACGCCGACAGCGGGTAGCTCGAGCGGACTCTCTTCGTCACCCGGCGACGAGACTCGCGGCGGAGCGCAGCGCCCGGAGCGCACGCAACGCAGGTAGGCGCCGAGTGAAACCTCGAGCCGATCCAACGCAAAGGCCGGCACGAAGATTTCCGGTCGGGTGCGGAGCTCGTGAGCGAAGGTACTGGGTCGGCAAACTTCGGCGCCGGCGCGGCGATTGCACTCGGCCGCCAGCTCGCTGATTTCCTCGCGGGTGCTGCCTTGGTGCAGGGTTGCGGCGGCGAGCCGGATCCGTCCGGACGACGCGGGCAGCAGCAGCTGGACTCGGTTCGACGACATCGGCGTCGGCGCGGGACTGGCAGCGCCGGGGACAGCGCTCCCCTCGGCCGCGCCCGAGACCACGTCGGGGGAAGCGCTGGCCCGTGCGCTGAGCCAGACGCAGGCGGCGGCGGCCAGGCCGCCCAGGACGCTGCGCTGAGCCCACATGAAAGCAGTCTAGAGCGACGAACGGGTGGCCGTGAAAGCCTCAGCGCGTCGAGCCGCCAGGAAGCGGGCTGAGGTAGGCGGGGCGGGGCGGGTGCTCGCTGGTGGGTGAGGCGAACTTCTCGACCAGACGCGTGATGGCCACCGCCGCCGTGGCGCCGAGCAAGAACCAAAGCACCAACAGGCCCAGGCGCCTCGACCAGTCGTTGGTCTCCACGTGGGAGAACGCGCGCTGATCCGGCAAGGTCAGCTGCGTGTCGCGAACGCTGCCCAGGGCGCGCGAGAACTCGTAGCCGAGCTCGCGGCAGCTCGGGTAGCGATCGAGCGGATCGCGCGCCATGCCGCGCGCCAGGACCTGATCGATGGTCGGCGAGAGCCCGAGAGACTGCGCGATGGGCAGCGGGGGCTCGCGCTCGATGCGGAGCGCAACGGTGGTGGCGTCTTGTCCCGGGAAGGCGCGCTGGCCCGAGAGTGCCTCGTACAAGCTGGCCGCCAAACCGAACTGGTCGCTGGCCGGGGAGTGCTCGCCGTGCCGGATCGACTCGGGCGCGCTGTAGGCGGGGGTTCCCACCTGAGCGCCGGAGCGCGTGAGGGTGCTCTCGGGCAGGCGTGCCACACCGAAATCGGCGATCTTGGCGCCTTCCTCGTTCAGGATCAGGTTCGCCGGCTTCAGATCGCGGTGGACGATGCCGCGCTCGTGCGCGGCGGTCACGGCTTCACCGAGCTGGAGGGCGAGCCGCGCGGCGCCGTCCCGCGTCAGCCGGCCGCGGCGCAAGGTAGCCTCCAGCGTGGGCCCGGGAGCGTGCTCGAAGACCAAGAAGATGCCGTGCTCGGCGTCCTCTCCCAAATCGTGCAGGGCCACGATGCCCGGGTGGTTCAGGCGTGCGACGGCCAGCGCCTCCTGGCGCATGCGCTGCATCAACAGCGCGCGCTCCTCCTGATCGAGCACCAAATCGGGACGCAGGAACTTCAGCGCAACGCGGCGCTCCAGGATCTCGTCCTTGGCCAACCACACCACGCCCATGGCACCGCGCCCCAGCTCGGACACCATGGTGTAGCGGCCGATCTTCGCGCCGGCCTGGAGCCGCGCGCCGCTCACTGGATGCGATATCCCCGCACGCGGCGATCGCCCGGTTCGTCGTCGCCCTCGGCGCCGCGGTCGGGCTCCGGCTCGTTGCT
>DATIDO010000063.1:0-4379 GCA_035456245.1 Polyangiaceae bacterium | reverse complement strand
CTGGTGCGAGGACGCGGCGGCCTACGCGCAGAGCAGCTTGGGGATGGCGGCGACCTGGGGCTCGGCCAACCAAGCGACTCAAACGGATCGCCACGGCTTCGACTACGCCATGGCTCTCCATGGTGGGTTCGGCGGTGGCGTCGCCTGCGGTTGGCTCGACGTGCAGGTGTCGGGCTTGATCGGCAACGATCTGGATCGCCAACAAATCGTCGCCGTGCACGAGACGGCTCACATTTTCGGCGCCCCGCACTGCGACGACGTCGGCAACGGCAGCGGCGGCCCGCTGCAGGGTTACGTCATGTGCTCGGGCGAGAAGCACGCCGACTACCCCGGATACTTCGTCTTTCACTCGACCTCGCGAACGGCCATGAGCTCCAAGTGGGACTGAGCCGAAACGGCTCGGTCTCGTCCTGAAGGGCCGTCGCGTGGTGCCGCCGCGTGGTGGGCGAATCTACTAGGCCTTCGCCAGTTCGCGCTCGATCGCCGCGATCAGGAGCGGGGAGTCGGGCGTGACATCGGGTGCGAAGCGGCCCACGACGCGGCCCCTCCGATCCACCAAGAACTTCTCGAAGTTCCAGGTGATCTCCTCGGGCCCACCGGGATCGATGCCATAGCCCCGCAACTCCCCGCGGAAGTCGCGCTCAGGCTGCGTGGCCGCGCGCGGTTGCTCCGCAATCAGCGCCGCATAGAGCGGGTGAATGTCGGGACCTTTGACCACGAGCTTGGCGAACAGCGGAAAGGTCACGTCGTACGACGTCGAGCAGAATGACTGGATCTCTTCGTTCGTGCCTGGCTCCTGAGCACCGAACTCATTGGCGGGAAAGCCGAGCACCACGAAGCCTTGCGCGGCGTACTTTCGGTAGGTCGCTTCGAGCGCCGTGTACTGAGGCGTCAGGCCACAGCGGGACGCCACGTTGACGATCAGCCGCACCTGGCCGGCGTAGTTCGAAATCCGAGCGGGTTGGCCCGCGATGTCCTTCAGCTCGATCGATTCCCAGTCGCTCATGTCGGAGCGCATTGTCGGGACTCGGCGGGGGACGACGCAAGGGGGCCGGAGCTCGTCACTGCACGTAGTAGTCGCAGCGCGCCTTGTTGCCGTGACACACGTAGCGCTCGGGCTCCGGACAGGCCTGTTCGGCGGAGCAGCTGCACTGCGCGATCGGTACGCAGACGCCGTAGCAACCCGAGGTCACCGAGTGGACCTGTCCCTCGGGGCAAGGCTCGGGTTCCGCGAAGGTCTGGCAGACGATGTGGCTCGGATCGCAATCCACCGCCTCGCACTCACCATCGTGGGCGTAGGCGCGCAGCGGACAACTGCCGCTGCCGTAGAACGTCGCGCCATCACAGCCGCAGTACGCATGGATATCGTCCGTGCAGCCAACGACCGTTTCGCAGGTCCACTCGCCGTCGCAGCTCGTCCCCACGCACCTGCCCGTGCACTCACCCGTGCCGCAAGGTCCACTCACCGGTCCGCCACTCGAGCTGCCGCCCGTAGCGGAGCTGCCGTCCGCATCCTGTGCGCCGTCGTCTCCACCCACGTCACTCGGCGCGTCCGAGTCCTGGGCGTCACCGGTCGCAGGACCGTCCAGCGAGCCCGTGGAGCCACCACAGGCCGTCGCGCTACCCCAGGCGGCCGCGACGACCAAGGCGAGGGGCAGCACCACCGTGGGTGCCGACGTTGTCAAAAAGCGAAGCATCGACCCAGGGTAGCGCTCCACCGGTCCGTCGCTACGTCCGATCGGCTCGCCGCAGGTGACATTCCAGCCAACGCAGTGACGGATTTTCCGCAGCGAAAGAATTATTGGCCGTCGCGGGAAAGTTCCTCGATCTCCAGCTCGACCTCTTCCCAGTCGCGCATGGCGTCGGCGTGCTCGTGGCCGATCGCTCGCTCGCGGGCTTGCCGCTTGGCCACTTCCTCGGCAGGCGTGCGCTCGAAGAAGCCGGGCAGCGAATACTCGGCCTCGATGCGAGCCTGCTCGGCCTCCAGCACTTCGATCTTCGCGAGCAGCTCGTCGCGCCGTTTCGGTAGGGTCTTGAGGCGGTTCGCCCGGCGCTTGCGCTCCTCGTAGCTGAGGGTCGAAGCCGCCGCGGGCTTCGCTGCGGCAGTGGCGCTCACAGTCGGTCCTGCAGAGCCCGCAGCAGCGCCTGCCTGCGGCGCAGGCGCCGCGCCCGATGCGGGCGCCTTCTTCTCCTGTTTGGCCTTGAGCGAGACGACGTCGATGTCGAGGTGATCGGCGCCTTCCGAGGCCAGGTACTCGTCGTACGCGCCGCGAAAGTCGTGCAGACCGTCCCGACGAAGTTCGACGATGCGATCGGCGATCCTGCTCACGAACCAGCGATCGTGGGAGACGAACAGCAGCGTGCCTTCGTAGGCTGCCAGCGCGTCGGCGAGCGTCTCGATGGTCTCCAGATCCAGGTGGTTGGTGGGTTCGTCCAGGATCAGGACGTTCGGCTTCTGCACCAGGATGCGGGTGAAGACGAGACGGGCAGCCTCGCCACCGCTGAGCGAGGTGACCTTCTTCTCCACCTCGGCGCCGCTGAACAGCATGCGCCCCAGGTGGCCGCGCACGGTGGCAGTCGGTTCGGCCGGAATGGCGTCCCAAATGAAGTCGAGCGGCGTCTTGTTGGGATCGAACAAGAGGTCGTGGTGATCCTGCGCGAAGTAGCCGAGCTTCACGTTCACGCCCCAGGTGAAGCGCCCCGAGTCCGCCGCCAGGCCCGCGGCCAGGATCTTCAACAGCGTCGACTTGCCGATGCCGTTCTCACCGATGATCGCAACCTTCTCACCGCGCCGCACCGTGAAGCCGACGTCCGAGAGGACCCGCTTCTCGCCGTAGCTCTTCGAGATCCCTTCGACGCCGAGCACGTCCTTGCCACTCTGGCGCTCTTGCTCGAACCGGAATCCCGGGGCGCGTCGACTGCTGCCAACGACCTCCTTGACCTCGATCTTCTCGATCTGGCGCAGCCTGCTCTGAGCCTGCTTGGCCTTGGTGGCCTTGGCCCCGAAGCGCTCGACGAAGGCCCGCTTCTCGGCGATCACCTTCTCGGCTCGCGCCACCTCGGCCTCCAGCTGTACCCGGGCCAACGCCTTGCGTTCGACGAAGCGCGCGTAGTTGCCCGCGTAGTCCGTGATGGTGCCGTAGTCGACGTCGAGCATGCGCGTGCAGATGGCATCCAGGAAGCGCCGGTCGTGGGAGATCACCACGGCGCAGCCAGCAAACGACTGCAGGAAGCGCTCGAGCCAGCGGATCGACAGGATGTCCAGGTGGTTGGTCGGCTCGTCGAGCAGCAGCGCTTCGGGCCGGCCCACCAAGACTTGAGCCAGCAGCACGCGTAGCTTGAAACCACCCGAGAGCGTGCGCAGAGGCTGAGTGACCTGCTGGGAAGGAATGCCCAGGCCCACCAGGATTTCCCGGGCGCGCGTCTCGAGCAGGTAGCCCTCGTTGTGCGCGACGAAGTCGGTGAGTTCGGCGATGCGGCTGGCGGTATCGGCGGGCGCAGCGTCGCCAGCATGAGCCAAGCGATCCAGCTCACCGAGGGCCTCGAACACGGCGGCGTCCCCGCGCATGGCCACGTCCAAGATCCGCGCTTCGTCCTCGGCGAACTGATCTTGCCTCAAGACCCCCAGGCGCAGCTGCTTGCCGAAGCGCACCTCGCCCGCGTCCGAGCTCTCTTCGCCCGTGAGGATGCGCAAGAACGTCGACTTGCCGCTCCCGTTGGCGCCCACCAAGCCATAGCGTTGGCCCGCGAGAAGCTCGAGTTCGACCTCCGAGAAGAGGACCTGGGGTCCGAACTGCTTGGCGAGACCGGCGATGCGGATCATGGCCGCTGCGGATTACCTGGGAATCCGGCTGATACAAGCCGGGCCGGCCCCCCGCCTGGTTCGGGCGGCAACAGGCCCCCGGCTGCTGTCGCGGGGGACGCCGCCCGGCCTGTGGTAGCAAGCCGACGATGACGGCCCCCCAGCGTTGGGTATTGGTCACGGGAGCAGCCTCGGGCATCGGCGAGGCGACGGCGCGCGCCTTTGCCGCCCAGGGTGATCGCCTGGTGTTGGTCGATCGGGACGAGGCGCGCTTGCACGAGGTCGCCGAGTCACTCCGCGGCGCTGGCACCGAAGTCGAGGCCCACTGCGTCGACGTGAGCGATCGGGCGGCCGTCGAGGGCTTGGCCGATGCGCTGCACCAGCGCATCGAGGCACTCGACGTTCTGGTGAACAACGCCGGCGTGCTCGCCGTGGGCGGCTACGAAGAGACCTCGTACGACGACTTCGACCGAGTGTTCGCGGTCAACGTGCGCGGCGTGGTCCACGGCATGAAAGCATTCGCGCCGGCCATGCGGCGCCGGCGCCGCGGCGCCATCGCGGTGCTCGTCGCGATCGC
>DATIDO010000062.1:0-7650 GCA_035456245.1 Polyangiaceae bacterium | reverse complement strand
CACGCCGATTGCCGCCAACCAGAACGCCGGCCTGTTTGCCTCGACCGATCCACAGTGGGCTCTGCGCACCCAGCTCAATCTGCTGTTCTGAGCGCGCTCACGCGCAGCCTCGCGGGGCCAAGCTCACACGCACCTCGCGGGGCCCTCGGCGTGCTCTCAGGGCGCGCCCACGTCGTGACAAGACAAGCCTTCGTGGCTCGTCACCGGGGCCGCGCTGGCCGAGAACTCGAGGGCGAACTGCCGCGACGGGTAGTTCTGTTCACCCACGTCTTCCTGGATGACCGTGCGCACATCGTCGCCCTTCTTGATACGATCCAGCAGCTTCTGACCCTGCTCGAGCTCGAGGTAGGGAATGGTCACTTGGAACGTCCCTTCTTGTGGCTCGCCGTTGATGGTCGGGACCGAGGCGTCGAAGTCGATGATCTCGTTCGTGCACTCACCTGCCGGCGGGTCCACCAGCTCGCGGGCGTCGCAGCCCTCTTCACCCACGACCTTGCGAGCGTGCGCGCTCGCCAACATCGTCATCTGGCACTGGCCGCCAGCGCACTGGTAGACCGTGCGGATCGACAGCGACGAGCGATCGATGCTGACGCAGCGGTAGAGACACAGCTCCAGTCGCAGCGGGTAGCGGGTGTTCGCGCCGCCCGTGGCAATCGATTCGGGCGCACAGATGCGACCGACCGTGAAGCCCGCGTCGAACTCGTCGGGGATGGGGAACGAGTCGCCACAGGCGAGCAGCGTCAGCGCAGCGAGCGCCGGAGCGAGGACGGACGGGAGGGCAGGGAACCGGGCGGGGCGCGAGAACTTCACCTCCGCAGGCTAGCCTGCCCTCCGGCCGGGGTCACGGCGAGTAGGCGATGGCCAAGGATCCGTCGAGTTCCAGGCGGAGCGTCAACAGCTCACCCTTCACCGCCAGGTCCACCAGCGACACGTCGCTCAGTGTCCCCTTCACTTCGAGTTTGCCCGGCAGCGACCCGTCCAGACCCGAGCTGATGGCGCGACGCAGCGACGTGGACTGCTTGCTCAGATCGAGCGACGCGGCGGCCACCACACGCTTCTCCAGAGCCGCCACGTCCAGCTGCGGCAGCTCCTTCTTCAAGAGCGCCTTGCTGGCATCGTCCAGCTCGACCGAGGACAGACCGAGACGGCTCTGCTTGGCGTCGTAGCTGAGCTTGGCCTTGGCCTTCAGGGTCAGCTCGCGCGCGCCCGAAGTCTCGACCGTCAGCGTCAGCTCCTTGGCCGACGCAGCGCTGAGCTGCACCTTGCGCACCGCCAGCTTGCTGCTGCCGGCGGCGAACTCTTCACCCGAGAGGGCCTCCTGCACCTTCTGCCCGAACACGGACAGCGGCACCTCCAGGGAGGTGCGCACCTGGAACATCGAGGGACCCACGGGGGCCGAGCGAGGCGGGAGCGGCTGCACCTTCACCTTGGGCTTGTCGCCGAGCGAAGTGGCAATCTTGCCCTCGAGCGAGAAATCCAGGCCGATGTCGTCGTCCTCGAGCAAGATGTTCGAGAGCCCGAGGCTGGTCGGCGTCATCACCAACCAGGCAGCCTGGCTGCAGGCGGCCCCGGCCAGGGTCGGGCAGCTCTTGTCGTTCGCCTTCTGCAGCTGCTGGGGCGTCTGCAGGGCGGTCCACAACGACTGCGCGTGCTTCTTCGGATCGAAGGCCTTGGTCAGCTCGCTGTCGGCGCGCTTCAGGCCATCCTTGATCTTCGGGATCAGGTAATCGTTCAGGTGCTCGCGCACGAGCGGCGCGATGTCGGCCTTGGGCGTGCAGATGTCGATGCCCACCTTGCCGCAGAAGTTGCCACCGGGCGGCTTGCCGTGGCTGACGTCACCGAGCTTCGAGACGCTCTTGATCGTCCAGTCCTTGGTCACCTCGAGCTTCAGCTCGACGACGAACTTCATGCGCTGCGGGTTCGCCGCGGTACCCCAAGTCTGATTGTCGGCCACGGTGATCCAGTCGCTGCCGACCGGGTTCTTCATCTTGGCGCGGACGTTGGCCGCGTAGCGGATCGGCACCGTGATGCGCAGCGTGTCGCCCTGGAACGTGGCGGAGATCGGATCGCGCCAGGCCTTGTACTTCACGTCCACCTGGGGGCTCGCGCCTTCTTTGGTGACGCGCTTGTAGTCTTGGGACTGCGTCTTGGGCAGCAGCAGGTCGAGCTTCTCGATCAGCGTCTCGAAGGGCACGCGAACCGGCACGACCAGCCGCGAGACTTCGGGAGCGGGGGGCGGCGAGTTGGGGGTGCCGCCTCCGCCCGCAGGAGGATCGGCCGGCTTGGGGTCGGCGGGCTTGCTGGGCGTCGGCTTGGCCGGAGTCGGCTTGGCGGGCGTCGGCTTGGCCGGAGTCGGCTTCGGCTTGGCGGGGGTGGCCTTGGGCTTGTCGGCCTTGGGCTTGTCCTTGGCGTCGGCGGCGGAGGCCGTCCCGTAGTTGTAGGTCGTGCTGTGGATCGTGCAGCCGCCAGCCAGCGAGGCGAGCAGCAGCGCGGCCGAGAAGTGCGGGAGCAGACGGAAAGTACGGGTGCGGCCAATGACGTTCGACATGGATGAGTGATTTCCTCGTTCTCGAGCGGCGCCCCCTCGGCGCGCCGAAAGGCTACCGTAGGTGGGGCGAAAGCCAGGGGGGGCCACCGTTGTCCGGTGAAATGAGGAAGGATCTTCCCTCGTGGGGCCTGGTGCCTACCGGCCAACCAGGGGGGCGGCCCGAAGGCGGGGCCCTGTCGGGCTAGAGCGACAAACGGTCTTGCCGCGAGGCAAACCGGTTTGGCGCGACCAACGAACGAATGGAGCGCCGCTCGCGCTCTAGCCCAGCTTCTTGCGGAAGCGCACCGTGGCGACCAGCACGAAGAAGAGGAACGCCCCGCACATCCAGGCGATGTCGCTCCAGGTGTCCTGCAGCACGGCTCCCTTCAGCACGATGCCGCGGATGATGCGGAGGAAGTGGGTGAGAGGCAGCAGCTGGCTGAGCCACTGCACCGGCACGGGCATGGCCTGCCAAGGGAACATGAAGCCGCTCAGCAGGATGTTCGGCAGCAGCGCGAAGAACGACATCTGCATCGCCTGTTGCTGCGTGCGAGCGATGGTCGAGAAGACCAAACCGAGCGCCAGATTGGCCGCGATGAACAAGGAAGACAGGGCGAACAGCAGCGGCAGGCTGCCGACGACGGCCACCCCGAACACCCAGTAGCCGGCGAGCAGGATGAGTGCGAGCTGGAGATAGCCGATGGCCACGTAGGGGGCGATCTTGCCGGCAATCAACTCCGCGCCGCGGATCGGCGAGACGATCAGCTGCTCGAGCGTGCCGCGCTCCCGCTCGCGAGCGATGGCCATCGACGTGAACATGATCATCGTCAGCGTCAGGATCACGCCGGCCAGACCGGGGACGATGAACACCGCGGTGCGCAGGTTCTGGTTGTACCAAATGATGGGCTCGATCGAGATCGCCGCGGGGGTCGGGCGCTGCCCCCTCCGCGCGCTCTGCTCCAGCGCCAGCTCCTGGCTCAGGGTCCGCGTTACGCCGACACCGGTGTCGAGGGCGCTCGACACCGTCTGTGGATCCGAGCCATCGACGATGAGCTGCAGCGCCGCCGGCTTGCCTCGCGCGGTGTCGGCGCCCAGCCGGGGGGGCAAGATCACCGCCACGCGCGCCGCTCCGCTGCGCAGGGCGCGCTCGATCTCGTCGTAGGACTCGACGTGGCCCACCACGTCGTAGAAGCCGCTCGCCACCAGGCGCGCCACGAAATCCCGGGAGCGCGGCCCCTGGTCCTGATCGTAGATCACGGCGGGGACATGGCGCACGTCGGTGTCGATGGCGTAGCCGAACAACAGCAGCTGCAGGATCGGCAGGGCGACGATCATCGCCAGGGTGAGGCGGTCTCGACGGAGCTGGAGGAGCTCCTTCCACGCTACCACCAGGATCCGCCCGATCATGCGGCTCCACCACCAGCGGCCGCGCCCTCGGCCTGCTCGGCGTTCACCATCGAAACGAAGGCATCCTCGACGCTCGCCCGGGCGGGGCGCAGCCAGCTGGTACGGACGCCGTGCGCGGCCAGCGTACGCTCCACCAGCTCGCTGGCCTCGGGCATCCGCGACACCACGCGCAGCTCGTGACCGAAGCTCGACACTTGGTCGATACCAGAGACCGAACGCAGCAGCGTGGCTGCGCGCAGCCCGTCGTCCGTCGCCAGCTCGACCACCTCGAGCTGGCAGGCGTCCACGATCTCCTGCGGCGAGCCGAGCGAGAGGACTCGCCCGCGAAAGACGAAGGCCAAGCGGTGGCAGCGTTCGGCCTCGTCCATGTAGTGGGTCGTCACCAGGACCGTCGTGCCCTCGGCCGCGATGCGGTGGATGCTCTCCCAGAACTCGCGACGGCTGACCGGATCGACGCCCGCCGTGGGTTCGTCCAAGAACAGCAGCGGCGGCTCGTGGATGGTCGAGGACGCCAGCGCGACCCTTTGCTTCCAACCGCCCGAGAGCGTGGCGGCCAGCTGCTTGCGTCGCGTGCCCAGCCCCGTCTTTTCCAAGGTCAGATCGACCTTCTTGCGGCGCTCGCTGGCGGGCACGCCATACAGGCCGGCGAAGAAGCGCAGGTTCTCCTCGACGGTGAGATCCTCGTACAGGCTGAAGCGCTGGGTCATGTAGCCGATGCGCTCCTTCACGCGATCGGGCTGCTTGGCCACGTCGTAGCCGACCACGGTCGCCGAGCCGCCGCTCGGATCCAGCAGGCCACACAGCATGCGGATGGTCGTGGACTTGCCCGCGCCGTTCGGTCCGAGGACGCCGAAGATCTCCCCGCGCGCCACGGAGAACGACACGTCCTCGACGGCTACCAACGAGCCGAATCGACGCGAGAGCTGGCGCGCGTCGACGACGATCTCGCGCTCCTCGGTCATGGAAAGCTCACGAAGCCCGGGACACCAGCCACCAGCTCGTGCTTGGGATCACGGATGCGCAAGCGCACCCGCACCACCAGGCGGGGGCGCTCCTGCTCGCTGAACAGATAGCGCGGCGTGTATTCCACACGGCTCGACACGTACTCGACGACGCCGGGGAATCCGCCCGGGTGCGCGTCGACGTGGAGGACGCCCTCTCGGCCGATGGCGATGCCGGCCAGCTGCGTCTGGGGGACGAAGACCTCGATGTACGGGTGTTCGACGTCGGCCAGGGTCACGACGGGGGTCCCGACCGCGACGATTTCGCCGGAGTTGGCGTGCACGTCGAGGATTTCTCCGGAGATGGGTGCCTTCAGCTCGTAGCGTTCGACTCGCTCCTGCTCCAGCGTGAGCGCCGATTGGGCGGCCTCCGTCTGCGCCTCTGCCGCAGCGATCTCCTCTTTGCGCGCGCCGCGCTTCAGTGAGTCGTACTGCGCCTGCAGCGATGCCCGTTGGGCGCGGGCTTGGGCCAGCTGGTGGGAGAGATCGTCGAGCGGCGCCGGCGCGGTCACGCCGCGCTCGAACAGCTGCTTTTCCCGCGCCAAGTTGGTCGACAGCCGCTGCTCCACGGCACGCGCGGCGGCAACCTGCGAGGCCAGCGCGCTCAGATCTTCGGCCTTGGGGCCTGCCGCCACCAATTCGGCGCGTGCCCGCGCGCCGGCCAATTCGGCGCTGCGAATGGCACTGGAAGCCGACTCGAGTGAGCTGTCCAACAGCGCGAGACGCGTTCCCGTCTCGACTCGCTGGCCGCGCTCGACCGGTCGCTCGAGCAGGCGGCCGGTGACCTCGAATGACAGCAAGCGCTCGTCGTATTCGACCACGCCAGCGTAATCGGTTCGGCTGCGGTCGGGGACGCCACGGCAACCTCCAGCGACGCAGCCTCCAGCGATCCAGGCACCCAGGACCAGCGAGCCGAGCCAGCGAACTCCCATCACGCCCATGATAGAATGCTCATGGGCGGCGAAAATCCACCCCGAGCGCAGCCGACCCACCTTCACCCCGGTTTCGAGCCCGCTTCCTGCTGGGCAGACCGCGATCGCCTTGTCGGTTCGGTCGACTCGGCGGCAAGCTCGGCCCATGACTCAATCCGCCAAGCATCAGGGAGGCTGTCACTGCGGTGCGGTGCGCTTCGAGGTCGAAATCGATCCGATGGAGCCCGCGGTCACCTGCAATTGCTCGATCTGTAGCAAGACGGGGACCATGCTGAACTTCGTCTCGGCCGACGACTTCGCGCTGCTCGCGGGGCAGGACATGCTGACCGACTACCAGTTCAACAAGAAGCAGCTCCACCACTGGTTCTGTAGCCGCTGTGGGGTGCGCTCTTTCGCTGGCGGCGTGGGCCCAACCGGCAAGGAGATGCGAGCCATCAACGTGCGCTGTTTGGACGGCATCGACGTCGACGCCGTGCCCACCCGGCGCTGGAACGGCAAGGACAGCTGACCATGATTCCCGCCACGATTCGCGCCTTTCGCATCGAGGCTCCGGACCAGCCGGGCCATCGAGTCGAGCTCGCTGCCGAGCAGCTCGGCAAGGGCCCGATCGTGGTGCGAGTCGCCTACTCGTCGGTCAATTACAAGGACGCGCTGGCCGGGACGGGGCGTGGCAAAATTCTGCGCCGCTTCCCGCTGGTGGGCGGCATCGATCTCTCGGGGCACGTCGTCGAGAGTCACGATCCGCGCTTTCGTGAAGGGGACGCTGTCCTCGCCACGGGCACGGGCCTCAGCGAGACACGCGACGGCGGCTACGCCGAGTACGCCCGCCTCGAGCCCGACAACTTGGTCCCACTGCCCGCTGGTCTCGACCTCCGCGAGGCGATGATCCTGGGCACTGCCGGCTTCACGGCAGGGCTCGCGCTGCTCCGTCTGGAAGCCAACGGCCAGCGGCCATCGCTCGGGCCGCTGCTGGTGACTGGCGCCAGCGGCGGGGTGGGCTCGCTGGCGGTGGCCGTGTTCTCGCGCGCCGGATACGAGGTGCACGCCGTGAGCGGCAAGCCCGAGCAGGCGGCTTTCCTGCGGCAGCTGGGCGCGACTCAGGTCATGGGCCGCGATCTGCTCGACTCCGTGCGTCCGCTCGAATCCGCCATCTTCGGCGGAGGACTCGACACGGTCGGTGGTTCGCTGCTGCCGGCGCTCCTGGCTCGTACGGTTCCCTACGGCAGCGTGGCTTCGGCGGGTCTGGTGGCAGGGGCCGATTTGGCGACGAGCGTGATGCCTTTCATCATCCGTGGCGTGTCACTCTTGGGTGTCGCTTCGGCAGGTTGTCCTCGCGAGCTGAGGGAGCGCGTGTGGGCGCGGCTCGCCACCGACTGGAAGCCTTCACTCGAGCAGGTGGTCGACCGCAGCGTCGGTCTCGACGAGCTGCCCGAGGCCTTCGAGCGACTGCTCGCGGGACGTGCGGTGGGCCGCACGCTGGTGGTGGTGTAGCCTAGCCATCGTGGTGGCTGGACGGTGGGCAGCGGCGCTCTTCCTGATGGGACTCGTCCCGTTGGGTGGAGTGGCCTGTGGCGGAACTCGAGGGGACGGGCCGAGCGACGACGGCGGCCCTGACGACGCGGGTGCCGGTGGGGGCTCGTCCGGGGAGACGGCGGAGTTCGACTACGCAGCGGTCGAAGGAGCAGTCTGCGGTAACGGTTCACCGCACGGCGTCGGCATCTCGGCGGGCAGCGACGAGAGCTCGCTCGTGTTGTTCTTCAACGGAGGGGGCGCCTGCTGGGAT
>DATIDO010000061.1:0-6689 GCA_035456245.1 Polyangiaceae bacterium | reverse complement strand
GAGGACATGGGGAGCAAGGAAAAGCATTGGCGACTCGATGCCAACGAGCGACGCTTTCTCGTAAAACTGGCCAGAAACGGAACCGGTGAACATTGGTCCGAAAAGATTGCTGCTGAACTGGCGGAGCTCTTGGGTGTTCCCCATCCGCCCGTGGAACTCGGTATGCAGGAGGACGCCCCTATCTCCTTGACGCTGCAGTTTGGCGACAGACACCAGACGCTCATCCATGGAAACGAGCTGCTGACAGAGCTGGATCCATCCTACCCTGCAACGGGAACCAACTATCGATCGAAGCGAGCAAAGGAGCACACCGTCGAGGCGGTCTGCCACGCGCTACGTCGACGAGACGTGGCTGCTCCGGCGGCCCTGCAACCTCACCTGTCTGCGTTTGGCGCCTTTGTCGGCTACCTGATGCTAGATGCCTTGATCGGCAACACGGATCGCCACCACGAAAACTGGGGCGTTTTGTCATCGCGCTCGGGGGGCGAGCGCATGCTGGAACTGGCACCCAGCTACGATCATGCATCCTCCCTCGGTCGTGAGATCACTGACAAGCGACGTGTGGCGCTACTTCAAACGAACGACCAGCGGATGAGAGAGGCCTATTTTGCCAATGATCGGTCGGCGTTCTACTTGGGAGCAGGGCAGGGAGCTGGGTCAGAAAAGCCCCTATCTTGCCTGCAGGCCTTCGAGGCGGCTTGCACCCTCGATCCCGGCGCGGCAGAGTTTTGGCTGACCCGTTTGGACAAGCTGACACCAGAGGTGCTCACCGCCCTACCCCAACGAGTACCTGCGGTTGTCATGAGCTCCGCAGCCAAAGAATTTGCCGCATTCTTGCTCAGCCACAACCATCGCCGTCTAAAGGCCCTCCGCCCATGAGCCTCACTCCACAAGTCGTCTTCCTCGCGTGGCAATGCCACGGTACGCGGGCAATCATTCCCGTCGGGCGTCTGCTCGAGCGCGCTCGAGACGACTACGAGTTTGTCTACATCGGGGCAGTCCGTCGCGCTGAGACTCACGGATTCCAGCCGTTGGTCTCCTTCCCCCGACTGGACGTCGTCTACCGGAGCGCCGAGCTGCCCCCCCTGTTCCACAACCGCGTAATGCGGCCTGCGCGTCCGGACTACCCTGCGTTCGTCTCGGAGTTGGGCCTTCAGCCGGATGCCAGTCCGCTTTCGCTCATGGCGCGAAGTGGCGGCCGTCGACAAACGGATGAGCTGGAGGTCTTCGCCGCACCCGAGGTCGACGCAGATGGAGTACTCCGGACCAGCGTTCTCTTGCGAGGCGTTCGGCACGTTGCTCACGCTGAAGAGGCTGTAGCGCAACTGAGTACCGGAAGCCGTCTCTTCGTGATGGCCGATATGCAAAACGAGCAAGGCGAACATGCTCTTGCCCTGCGAACCCAGCAGCAGCAATTCATTGGCTATCTGCCCGACTATCTCGCCCGTGAGCTAGCGCAACGCGATCCCTCACTCACCCGACAACTGCTCGTAACGGTGGAGAAGGTGAATCTGCCGCCCGCCACGGTGCATCACCGCCTGCTCTGCCGAATCGCCTTCCCCGCGGAGCTCCACCTGTTTCAGAGCGACGACTATCGGCCATTGGCATCGGGTAGCGAGGTCGCGGCATAGCTGCGGGCCCCCGCGCGCTCCCACCCGCCTCGCTCTCGCGTTCCGGCACGCCCCCCTACCCCTTCCTCATCAAGTTCACCCCGCGGAAGGCTCCCTGCTTGCCTGTGGAGCCCTGCACCGCGTGCCATTCGACGCGCGCGGCCGTGTGGACGCCGCCCAGGATGGCTTGGACGAAGGCGCCCATGGGGTAGCGCTGCTTGTTCTTCAGCATGCGGGCAGCGAGCTCGACGCCTGCCTTGGGCGCCTTGCCCTTCCAGTAGCTGAAGCCGACGGGCGGCGCGGGGTTCGGGGGGCACGGCAGCTTGCCGGCCTTGTGCGCGGCGATCACGCGGGGATCGACCTCGACCAGCTCGCCGCTCGGTGGGGCGAGCGACGGGCACCAGGGATCGGCAAAGGCGACACCGGACTTGGCTGCGGCCGCTGAGGTCACGGCGGCGGGCGACGGCTTGGCCGTGACCCCGAGATGACGATGTGCGAGCCCGGCCCCGACTCCTGCTGTCCGACGTAGATGGGCGCCAGCGCCCAGCCTTGCGCGAGCAGCGTGTTGCGCTTCTTCATCCACGACTTGTCGCGGTGCGACGGCGCGGCCCCAGGTAGAAGCCCGTCCGCACGAGGTTGGTCGCCTGGCGCAGCTCGTTCATCAGCTCGTAGGTGTCGATTCCGGCTTGGCCTATGTGGAGATTCCTTTGTCGGAAGCAGTTCGAAGGACACTTCCGCGGGGTGACGCGGATGGTCTAGCCCGCGCTCTCGCCCCTGGCGCGAGACGAGAGATCTCGAATCATCGACGGCCCGCGAGACGCTCGCTGGACGCCTTCGCGCGAGCCAGGATCTCCTCTTCTCCCGGCGGACTCGCCGGATGGTGGCTGAAGCAGAGACGTGTTTGGACCTTCACGGGGGCGCCAAGTCCTTCACTGAACACGTAGAACGTGCCCCTCGGCAGCTTGGCGATGTCGGTCCCCGTCCCGCCGCGGTTCTTCAGCTGTTCTTGGACCACGTCGATCGACGCGGGCGAGTTGGCGCGACCGTAGAACTGGGTCGAAGCGTTGGCGATGACGTTGTGATCGATGCTCTTCGGCGCCTGCGTGGCAAAGACGATACCCAAGCCATACTTTCGCGCCTGAGCTGCCAGACGGATCAAGCTGTCGCGGCTAGCTACCTTGGTCCCCGAGGGCACGAAGTCTTTGGCTTCATCCACGATCAGCAGGCCGCGCAGGCTTCGTCCCTGGGCCGGGTGCTTCTTGATCCAGGAGAACAGCGTTACCGCTAGCTGGTTGACGAAATTCTGCTGCGCTTCTTGGCCGGGCAAACCGCTCAAGTTGACGACCGAAACACGCGTCTTGCCTGGGTGAGGCGAGTCCAACAAGACAGCCGGATCGAGCTCCGCTCCGCGCCCGCGCAACAAGGGGTTCGTCTCCATCGCCGCACGCAACAGACCCGCGGCCTCGTGGGCCAACTTGGCCCCCTTGTCGAAGCCCTCGACGGCCTCATCCGGTACCTCACCGAGGAAGGCGACGAACGACTGGAGACTGCCGCCACCCGACTTCGCGAAGAAGCGCAAGGTCGACGCGAGCACGCCGCGCGTCAGCTGGTCCTTGGTCCCTTTGCCAGGTGCCACGAACTGCTCGAGACTACCGCGAGCCAGATCGAGCGCTGCCTGGAACTCATCGGGATTGCCGCTCACCGCCTGGAAGTCTGGCAGGAGCCCGAGTGTGAGCGGGTTGCCGCTCTCACGCCCGGGGGTCCACACCACCACGTCCGCACGGTCCAGGTACGCCTGGGACTTGGCGTGTTCCGCTTCGCCGAAGCTCTCGGGAGGCGTGGGCCAAGCGTCCCCCAAGCGTACGAGATCGTTCGCGCCATCGATCACGATCGATGGCACGCCGAGCAGAGCCGCCTCCTCGATGAGCGCGCGCACGAGCACCGTCTTGCCCGAGCCTGCCCCCGCGAGAATGACGACATGCTTGGTCAGGTTCTCGAGTGGCAGCGCGACCTCTTCGCCGAGATTTTGCGCGATCAGTCGCCGACCTACCGGCAGGCGATCAGCCAGCGGGGCCGTGGGCCGCGTCGGCGCAACAGCCTGGTTCGTGGCGGCTGGAACTCTCTCAATCGGCTCGGGGGTGGGCGCCGCGCCGAGTCGGACGGGGGGTGTTGGCTCAGGAGCGGACGGTGCGGTCGACGGCACAGCGAAAGTGGCTGGCGGTGTCACCGCAACGGAAGCGGGAGGCATCGCCACGGAAGGCGCGTTGGCATCAGCCGGTAGGCCTTGGACGAACAGCCAGCGCGCGGCATCCGTGAAGCTCGGCAGACGCGACACGATGCGTTTGCTGCGCAGGTGGTCCTTCACCCGCTCCGCGTCGTCGCCCTTCAAGAGTGTGGCGATGGCCCCCAATAGGCGCAGCTCTCGTTCGCTGGGTCGCAGCTCGACGCCGCCGCGCGTGCGGAAGTCCTCGACCAACTCTGCTGTCTTCGGTCCGCCGGGCAGCTCGATCGTTCGCAGCACGCCCAGCCGCCGGAAGGGCAACTCTTGGGCAATACCCGAGCCAGTCAAGGCCGCCTTCAACCGCGTCTGGAAGGCACGCGCATTGGTCGACTGAATGAAGCGGAACGCGTAGTGCCTTTCCCGGTCGCCCTCGTCCCGGAAGATCAGGCGCAGGCGTGCATGGAGGGGCTCGCAGCTCCCAGCGCCAGCGAAGTCGCTGTCGATCTGTACGTCGACATTCGCGGGGACCGGATTTTCTTCTTTGAGCGCCGCGCATGCCGTCTCGATTAGGACATCGAGACTGCGATCGTCGTCCTTCTCGAGCCAAGCCTCGACGTCCTGCGCGTCAGCGAGCTTGCGGAGCATGTCTTCCACGCTTTCGCGCGGTGGGATCTTGGAAGGCGAAGGCTTCTCGTCGACGCCGGCTTCGCTCACCACATCTGCGCGCAAGCAGGCCCGGCGATGATCTTCGCAGTGTTTGAGGATGGCTCGCGGCGAGAGGCCGCGATGCGCGGCGAAGAACGCTGGCGAGAATGGGTAGGCCGGATACGGCGGCTGGAAGATGCCCTCGTAGGCGCTCGCCAGGCGCTTTTCCAGCAACTGAGCGACCGAGTCTGCTTCCACGATACGGCGGAGCATCCGGGGTGGTTGGAAGCGGTCGACCATCGAGACCGCCACACGAGTCTTCAAGATCTCCCAAGTGGCTTCGAGCGCGGACACCACGGTCATGGTGCGCGTCGTCGTGTCGCGCAGTGCCGTGAGTCCCTTGGCGATGCCTTGCACGATGCCCAGCGACGTCTTCTGGCGCGCGCTCGGCTCTTGGCCATCCTCGATGCTGCTCAGCAGATTGTGCTCGGCGACGATGGCGTCCAGCTGATCGAGTGCCAAGACCGTGGGCTCGGCCATGCTCAAGAACCACGAGATCCCTTCGACAATCGAGCTGGGTGACTTCTTGGCGTGACGAAACCGGCGCTGCTTGCCGATGTCCTCGCCGACCCCGATGCCTTGCAGCCACTCGTAGCCGATGTCCTGAAAGTCCGGATTGTCCGAAGCCAGGAACGCCATCGCCCTGAGGACATCCTGATGCTCCCGCATCTTGGCTGGATTTCTCGGGCTGAGTGCTCGGCAGACACTGTCGATGTGGTCCATCGTCTGCTCGGGCTCGGCACGTCGGAGATCGTCGAACTCGAAATCGAGTGCAGGCGCGTCGCGCATGATGCGCCGCAGGGCCACCTCGAGCTGAGTCTCGCCGCTCGAATTCGCTCGCTGCAGCGAGCGCACGTATCCAAGCAGGACCGTTTCCCAGAAGTCGCCCACGTCCGTCATGTCGACGAGAACGAAGAACATGCCGCGGTCCATCACCGCCGCGCGAAGCGCACTCAGCAGGTGAGTCTTGCCCGAGCCTGCTGGGCCGACCAGCGCCACGCCCAAGGGCGAATTGCGCGACGCGCTCGCCCGCAAGTCCTCGATCTCCTGGGCGAGCTCGGCCCGCATCTCGCCCTGAATGCTCGGCACGTCGAACGGGCTATCCGCCCAGATCGAGTCGAGGTGGGTCGTCCAATCGAAGTCGACGGCTCGGAGCGCTCGTAGTGCAGCTTCCACCTCAGATCTCCCTGTAGACGATGTGGTGGGGCACGCCCGCGATCAGCAGCGCGGCTCCCTTGTCGGCGGCCGTGATTTCCGATGGGTTGTCGAGCGGATAGATGATGATCTTCTCCGCGCGCTGCAGTGCCAGCAGCGCGGCGTCGAGTTCGTCCCTACCAAGCTCAGCGAGGCGCCCGCGAACGTCCGCGATCCGAATACGTTGCCCCGTAGCACCGAGCCCCTTGATCACGGAGAACACGCCCCTCTCGGACGCCTCTGCAGCGGGCCCCTCGGTCGTCGCGTCGCGTGCCGCGAACAAGCTACCTACCGATTCGCCTCGACTCTCGAGGAACGGATGAAGATGCGCCAGCAGTTCGGCCAAGATGCGCGTCTGCATCGCGGCAACACCCAGACTCTTCGCCTTGGGCCTGGCCGGAGCTGCCCCAGCCAAATTCGAACTTGCCCACGCCCAAGCTTCGTCCGTGGCGCGAACGAACTTTCCTCGGTTCTTCGGCTTGGAAAAGACCTCCACGAGTCCTGCAGTCGCGAGGGGCTGCCACTCCTTGCCACTCAGGCCGCTCGAGCCGAGCTGCGGTTCGTTGCCCCCCCGCGGGTTGGTGAAAAGAAGGTGAAGCAGCGCGAGCTGCTGCTTGCTTTCGAAGTTCTTCATGACGCAGTTTTCCGCTGGTTGATGGCTCGCGAGAGCTTTCGCAGGTTCGCGGCAACGAGTTCGCAATCCGAGAGCACATCCGTGGCCGTGATGCGCAACACCTGGTAGCCGTCGAGCAGCAGCTCGTAGTCGCGCCTTCGGTCCTGAATGAACCGATGCTGCGAACGGTGATCCTCGCCGTCGATCTCCACGATCAACTTGCCTTCGTGCCAGACCAAGTCCACGCAAGGGGATCCGCCGGAGGAGGTGGCGATGATGCGATTGTAGTGGAACAAGTGCCGCAGCTCGAAATCGGCCATGATGCGCGAGTGGAGTAGCTTCTCCG
>DATIDO010000060.1:0-3538 GCA_035456245.1 Polyangiaceae bacterium | reverse complement strand
GCGCCGCCATCGACGCTCTGGGCGCCGCTCTCTCCACCTGGGAGCAATTCACGCTCGGCGGGCTGAGCAGCGCGCCAACGGGTGATCCGACCTGTTCGACGGGGATCGCCGCGGACGGTGTGTGTTGCCCGGCCAGCTGCGGGGCTTGCGGTGGTAGCGGCTGCGGCAGTCGGCCGGGCGGAACGAGCGCCTGCTGCGCTGGACCGATCCGAACGGCGGGCGCTTCCTGCTCGGGAAGTCTGCCGCCCTGCGTGCTCTCGACGAGCGGCAGCGGCGGTTCGACGGGCAGCGGCGGCTCCACAGGCAGCGGTGGCTCGACGGGCAGCGGCGGTTCGAGCAGCGGAGGCTCCACCAGCACGCCATCGCGTCCGCCGTACCAGTCCACCCTCTCCAACGGTCAGGGCGCCGTGGTTCCCTTCGCCGAGTACGAGGCCGAGACGATGAGTACCAACGGCTCGAAGCTCGGCCCCACACGCACCTTCGGCCAGATCGCCGCCGAGGCCTCGGGACGCCAAGCGGTACGCCTGGATGCGACCGGCGAGTACGTGCAGTTCCAGAACGCCTACGCCGCCAACTCGATCGTCGTGCGCTACTCGATCCCCGACGGTGGCGCGAACTACTGGACCACCCTCGGCGTCTACGTGAACGGCAGCCTGCGCACGCGCCTGAACCTGACCTCGCGCTACAGCTGGACCTACGGCAGCGAGTACCAGTTCAACTCACCCGATCAGGACAACCCAGCGCTCGGCTCGCCGCACCACTTCTTCGACGAGGCGCGGGCCTTGATCGGTGACATCCCGGTGGGGGCCACCGTGACGCTGCGCAAGGACTCGGGCGACTCGGCGAGCCGCTACGACATCGATCTGGTGGATCTGGAACAGGTGGGCGCGCCGCTCGCTCAGCCCGCGGGCTTCCTGTCGCTGACCAACGACTGCGGCGCGGTGGCCAACGACGGTCGAGACGACTCGGCCGCCATCCAGTCGTGCATGGACCGGGCGCGCGGCGAGCGCCGCGGCGTCTACGTCCCGCAGGGCACGTTCCACAGCTTCTCGCGGGTGATCAGCGTCGCCGGCGTGACCGTGCGCGGCGCGGGCATGTGGTACTCGACCGTCGAAGGCTTCAACGCCAGCTTCGATTGCTGGGCCGACGGCTGCAAGTACCAGGACTTCCGCATCAACGGTGACTCGATCCGTCGCCTCGACGATTCGCCGGAGACGGCCTTCCGCGGCAACGGCCAAAGCAACAGCGTCGTCGAACGCATGTGGGTCGAGCACGTGAAGGCAGGCATGTTCTCGAGCCCCAACTCCACGAACATCGTGGTGCGCGACTCACGATTCCGCTCCCTGTTCGCCGACGGCGTGAACTTCTGGGCCGGCACGAGCAACTCGCTGTGCGAGAACAATCACATGCGCGGCACGGGAGACGATTCCTTCGCCATCTGGGCCGACTCGCTGCATTCCGGCACCGTCAACGCCAACAACGTGATTCGGCACAACTGGATCCAGGCCCCGTGGAAGGCCAACTGCATCGGCCTCTACGGCGGCAACTCCACGCGCATCGAGGACAACGTGTGCGCCGACACGGTCCAGTACCCCGGCATCCTGCTGGCGCGGCAGTTCGATTCGCATCCCTTCCAAGGCACCACGCGCATCGATCGGAACACGCTCGTGCGGGCTGGCGGCTGGACCTACAACCAGGAGCACGGCGCATTGAAAATCCACGCCGATCAAGGCGACATCTGGGGCGTGGCGGTGAACGATCTGGACATCCAGCAGCCCAGCTACTTCGGCGTCCACGTGCAGGGCACGGCCCAGATCGGTGGCACCACGCTGACCAACGTGCGCATCGGCCAACCGGCGAGCGGGGGCTTCTTCCTCAACTGGGGCGCGCGCGGCTCGCTGACCGCTACGAGCGTCGTGGCGAGCGGCTCTCCGCTGGGGGTGCGCAACGACGCAGGCAGCGCCTTCAACCTGATCCGCGGCTCCGGGAACTCGGGTTGGTAAGGCGACCGGCTGGTGACGCGACCGGCTGGTAAAGCGACCGGCTGGTAAAGCGACCGGCTGGTGAGGCGACCGGCTGGTGAGGCGACCGGCGAGTGAGGCGACCGGGGGGCCGGAAACGGCCCCTCCTGAAGTCTCCTGACATCAGGCTGTCAGGAGGGGGCTCGTAGGTTGAGTCCGTGGCTCCGACTCGGAGTCCGGAAAGGCATCCATGATCCCCACCCCGAAGCTCTACCCCCTGATCATCACCCAGCGCCTGGCCGAAACTCGGCGCTTCTACCGAGATTTGGCCGGTTTCTCGGTCGTCATCGACCGCGACGAGTACCTGCAGCTCCGCAGCGAGGCAGACGAGCAGGCGCCCGAGCTGTGCTTCATGACGCCCGCAGCCATGGCCGCGACGCCCCTTCCGCCCTTCGCCGGCCAGGGCCTGATTGTCAGTATCCCCACCGCCAGCGCGGACCGAAAGGCCGCCAGCCTGCGGGAAGCGGGCGCGCGAGACGTCGGCGAAGTCAGCGACAAGCCTTGGGGCTGGCGCAGCTTCGTCGTGCCGGATCCCAACGGGGTGCTGCTCGACTTCTTCCACCCGCTTGCCGAAACTGCGGGCTGAGGGGGCTCTGCCGATCCTCCCTGTCGATCCACCCTGCCGATCCGCCCAACCGACCCGCCCGGCCAATCCGCCGAACGGATCCATCCGTCCGCCCCGAACGGCCACTCCCGACATGCGCCGCGCCGACCGCCTCTTTCAGATCGTACAAGAGCTGCGGCGCCGGCGCGTCAGCACCGCCGCCCATTTGGCCGAGACACTCGAGGTGAGCGAGCGCACGGTCTACCGCGACATCGCCGATCTGGTGGCGAGCGGTGTGCACATCGAGGGCGAAGCCGGCGTCGGCTACCGGATCGGCGACGGCTTCGAAATGCCTCCTCTCTCCTTCAACCTCGAGGAGATCGAAGCGCTCATGCTGGGCCTGCGCATGGTCCAGCAATGGGGCGACGTGGAACTGGCCAACGCAGCGCGCAGTATCACCGGCAAGGTCGAGACCGTCTTGCCGGTGAACGAGCGCAAACGCCTCGAATCCACGGCGCTGTTCGCCCTGTCGTTCGACGTGACCGAGGCGGTGCGCTCGGCGCTCCGTCGCTGCCGCAAGGCGGTCAACGAGCGACGCAAGCTCGAGTTCGAGTACGCCGACCGCGAGCAGCGGGCCAGCACCCGCGTCATCCGACCGCTCGGTCTCTACTTCTGGGGTCGCAGCTGGACCGTGGGCGCCTACTGCGAGTTGCGCCAGGATCACCGCAGCTTCCGGCTCGATCGCATGACCGATCTGCGCGTGAGCCGTGAGCGCTTCGAACTGGTCTCACCCGTCACGCTGTTCGACTTCTGGGAAGCGATGAAGAAGCACTGAGGTGCTCTGGCCCCGGTCCATCACCACTGGGGCACCCGGACGAGCCATCGAGACGTCCAGCTGGCCACACGCGATCCGACGAAGGCTCGGTCGCTGACCGCGCGGCCCCGATTCGGACCGGGGCCCGTCGCCTCGCTG
>DATIDO010000059.1:0-5509 GCA_035456245.1 Polyangiaceae bacterium | reverse complement strand
CGCGCACACGTAGCTCCGGCTCGTCCTGGGGGGGGTGAACAGCTGAATCCATCTGGGCCGGGCTTTACATCGAGTCGCCACGACGGAAAAGGCAACGAATCCATCGCCAGGGCCGCCGGGCCGGACGCGGGACGACGTGGGGAGACCTCCCACCTCCTCGACCGGCCCCTCACCCGATCGATGCCCACGGGCTCGCCAATCGACTACCGTGGAGGTCGAGCGCCGTCCGACATCAGATGCCTTCCTCCCAGCCCTCCTTCGCCGCGACCCCCGTTCCGTCTCCAACCGACACCGCGCACCCCGCCGCCGACGACGAGCTGCTCGGTCGCAGTATCAACGACACCTACCTGATCGAAGGTGTCATCGGTGAGGGCGGCATGGGACGCGTGTATCGCGCGCGCCACACTCGCATTCCCCAGAAGCGCTACGCGCTGAAGGTGCTCCACCCGGAGTTTGCGCGCGATCCCGAGCAGTTGGCGCGATTCCAGAGAGAGGCCGAGGCGGCGGCCTGCGTCTCCCACCCCAACGTCGTGGGTGTCTACGACGTCGGGCGCACCCCCGACGGTTACTCCTACATCGCTTGCGAGCTGCTCTCGGGCACCGATCTCGACGGTTACCTGGAGCGCCATGGGCGCATGGAGGTGCCGGCGGCCGTCCGCGTCGCGATTCAGATTTGTGACGCCCTCGACGCTGCCCACGTGCAGAACGTCGTGCACCGCGACCTGAAGCCGCAGAACGTCTTCTTGCTGGCCGATCCCAGCGGCAAGGTCCCCTCCGACCCAACGGTGAAGGTCGTGGACTTCGGGCTGTCGCGCTTCCTCGATCACACCGACGCACAGATCACCAAGACCGGCGTGGTGATGGGCACGCCCGCCTTCATGGCGCCCGAGCAGGCCAAGGGCCAGCGCGGTGACCACCGGGTCGACATCTACGGCATCGGCGCAATCCTCTACGCGTCGCTGGTCGGCCGGCCGCCATTCGAAGAGGACACGCTGCACGCGACTTTGCTGGCGGTGATCGTGAACGAGGCCCCGCGTCCGCGTTCGCTGAACCCCGACATCCCCGAGACGCTCGAGCTGGTGATCCAGCGCGCGATGTCGAAGAACCCGGAGGATCGCTACTCCAGCGCCGCCGAGCTGCGCAACGCCCTCGAAGTGTTCCTCATCGCCGCCGACGAGCGCGCCGAAGGCCGAGCCGGCCCCGTCTCGGCGCGCAAGAACAACAACCGCAGCTCGCGCATCCTGCTGGGTGAAGAGACCTTCGACCTGGCCACCAGTCGGCCGCGCCTGCTCTTCTTCTCGGCCGTCGCCGTGGGCATGGCCATCACCTTCGCGGGCAGCGCCATCAGCGGCCTCGAGCTCTTCACTGGGCCGCTCACCTTCACGCGAACGGAGCTCGCGCTCCTGCTGCTCGGCATCACCGGCACGCTGCTCATGCCGGCCGCCATCGGCATCCTGCAGTTCAAGAAGAAGGTCTGGACCAACAGCGCCAAGGTGCTCGACCTGCTGCAGCTGGTGCGCGCCCCGCTCTTCGCCGCGCTGATCGCCTACGCGGTGGCCTGCATCTTCATTCGCTTCGCGGACGATTTCGCCGGTCGCTTCGCCATGGCCGATCTGCTGGCTCGCGATCCGGGCATCGGCTTCGCCGGCTTCACTTGGCTCTTGCCGCTGATCGCTCTCCTCACCGCCGGCCTCAGCTTGCTGCGCAAGCGCTGGAACGATGGGGACATCCCGGCCGTGCGCCGACACCTGCTCGGCGCGCCCCTGCTCGCCCTCAACCTGGTGCTCGGCCTGACCATCGTGATCGCCGGCTTCCACTGGCGCCGTGACGTGCTGGCCTCACGGGCATCGGAGGCGCGAGCCGTCAGCTTGCCCGAGCCGAGCGCGCCCCCGGTCCAGGAGCAGCCCGCAGTGGCCCCGGCCGTCGAAGCACCCAAGCCCAGCCTGGCCAGCGACGACGAGCTGGCGCACGCCTTGCCCCTCGGCGTCGACGGCCTGCTGCCGCTGGCCGAGAAGCATCCGCGCGATCCCCACGTACTCGAGCCGCTGGTGCTCGCTTTCGCGAGTCGTTCGACCGGTTACGCCGACGCCATGGCCATGACCGACAAGCTGCTCGCCGTCGCTCCCGAAAAGGCCGACAGCGAAGCGCTCGCGGTCCTGGTCCGGCGTGCCGCGCAGACCCCGGGTGCCGCCTCCGATCTGGCATTCTCCTTGATGACCGACGAGCTCGGCAGCCGCGGCGCCGATTTGCTCTACGAGCTCTCGCAGAGCGATCCGCGGGGCAAAGAGGCCGCCCAGCGCGCCCATGATCTGGCCCTCGAGAAGCTGCGCGATCCGGCCCTGAAGGAGCGCTTCTCGCCCGCGCTGCGCATCGCTCTCGAGCTGGAGGGCGCCGGCTCCTGCGCCGAGCGCTTGCCGCTGCTCCCCCGAGCCAAGGCCCTGGGTGACGAGCGCACCATCGCCATCCTGTCGCCGCTCGCTGCCGGCTCGAAGCGCGGCTGCGGCAAGTGGAAGAACCAGCCCTGCCCTGCCGCCTGCAAAGAAGAGGCGCCAGCTTACCTGGAAGCGATCAAGGCCATCGCCGTGCGCCGCGCCGGCACGCGGCTCTGACCGTTCGGTTTCGGGGCGCGACGCCGGACCGCCGGACCGCCGAGGGCGCGACGCCGCGCCCTCCGGGAAGCCCTTGGAAAAGCCTCAGGAACGCCGGCGGGCCGGCGTGAGGATGGGCCAGGAATAGGCCTTGGCCACCTGACGGAGCCGCTGATCCGGGTTCACCGCCGTGGGATGCCCCACGACGCTCAGCATGGGCACGTCCGAGTAGCTGTCCGAGTAGGCGTGGCATTCGTCCAGGTCGAAGCCGTTCTCTCGGGCGTGATCGCGGATGAGCCGAGCCTTGGTCGGTCCGGCCACGATCGGTGTGAACAGACGCCCGGTGGCGATGCGGTCCTTCATCTCCAGGCGGTTGGCGATGACATGATCGGCGTTCAGGTAGCGAGCCACGTGCCGCAGGATGCTGTCCAACTCGCCGGAGACGAGCACGATCTGCCGCCCCTCACTGCGCGTCTGCTCCATCAGCTCGAGCGCGAACGGATGGAACGCCGGCTCCAAGACCTTCTTGAAGACCTGCTCGGAGAGGACCTCGAGGCGATCCTCGCTGAGCCCCTCGTAGGCGGAGTAGAGCAGCTCGTTGAAACGCCGCCGGTCCCGCAACTCGGCCAGGGCCATGGCCGGGCCGCGCAGCAGGGCCCGCCCTACCTTCCGCGCCGTAGCGAGCGGGGTGGACTGGTTCAGAAGATAGTAGAGCGTGGGATGGATCAGGTTCGTGCGAACCAGGGTTCCGTCGACATCGAAGTAGCTGGCAGCCACGAATTCCCTCGAAAGTGGTGGGTCACCCAGGGGGGCAGGCCACGGGGCGCCGATTCTACGTGGAAAGACCCATTTGGCTACCGTGAGCCCCGGGGCCGAGCTATGTGGGGGCCGCTATGCAGATCGCGAAGGATTGCGCAGTCGCCATCGAGTACACCCTCACCGACGACGAGGGGAAGGTCATCGACACGAGCACGGGCCGAAGCCCGCTCTGGTACCTGCACGGACACGAGAACATCGTCCCCGGCCTGGAGAAGGCCCTCACCGGTAAGTCGGAGGGCGACAAGCTGAAGGTCTCCGTGCCCCCCGAGGAGGGCTATGGCACCTACGACGAGTCGCGTACCTTCGAGGTGCCTCGCTCCGAGCTGCCGCCCACCATCCAGCCCGAGAAGGGCATGGAGCTGACCATGCACGGCCCCGGCGGTCACGGCGTGCCCGTCGTCGTCCTCAAGGTGAAGCTGAACAGCGTGATCCTCGACGGCAACCACCCGCTGGCAGGCAAGACGCTCCACTTCGAGGTCGAGGTGGCCAGCGTCCGCAAGGCCAAGAAGGAAGAGCTGTCGCACGGTCACGTCCACGGACCGGGCGGCCACCACCACTGAGGCCCGCTCGCGCAGGTCTCGGCGGTGCGTACCACCGAGACCTGTCGTCGCTCACTCGTCCCAAGCCAGGCGCAGCCGACCGTCCAAATAGACGCGTCCCGCCTCACCCAGACCGGTCGATTCGTTCTCGATCGTCCGGTGTACGCGTGCCGGCGGCTTCACCTGCGCGTCGCGCCCGCGCTCGAACACTTGCGCGCGCACCAGGGCCACGTACGCACGATCGAGCTCGAGCGCGCGCTCGCGGCTGGGCAAGACCAGCCAGGCGAAGTCACGGTCGCCGCCCCTCTGCGCCCGCGCGATGAGTGCGGTGTTCGGCTTGCCGTCGACGAAGAAGCGCTCGAGTAGCTCGGCGTTGGCACGGAACTCGTCTCCACCTCCCACGCGCTCGAGGTACGTCGAGAACTCCGACTTCGCGTGTCCCAGCTGGGGCGCATCCGCCATGCCACGGAGATCCTGGTAGGCCCAGCCAGCTGCCCCCGGGAGCTTCCGCGCAAAGGCGAACGTCTGGTCCACCGTGACCCCCAAGTTCGTGTGGCAGCCCATGCAGGCCGCCTGCTCCTGGTGAGTCTGCAGCCGCAACCGACCCTCCCGATCCTCGATGAAGCCCTGCAGCGTCCAGCCGTGCCGGTTGCGCAAGCCAGTTTCGGCTGCGCCCGGGTAGAACGGCAGGTGCCCCTCGTCCTTCTCGTCGTGCTCCCGGGCGTAGACGCCCAGCAACTGGGACTCCTCGAGATCCTGGATCTTCTTCATGTAGCGCAGCTCCTTCATGCGGGTCGCCAGGAAGCTGGGCGCATCGGGATCCAGATAGCGCACGGAGTGTAGAAACTCGGTCTCCTCCGGGTAGAGATTGCGGCGGAGGCGCACGTCGCTCGCGTCGCCCAGGTAGTGGTCGGGGATCCCCACCACCTCGTGGACGGAGGCCTCCAACTTGCCGTCGCCGTTCAGATCGTAGCCGACGGCGCGCTCGTCGATGGGTTCGACGGAGCGCCGCACTCGGGCGTTCTCGATCCGCGGATCGGAGGCCAGCGAGGCCTCCAGCAGGGCCAGGTTGGCCCGGTAGACTTCGAGCGAGGGGCGCCCCGCGAGGCTGCGAAAGCGCGGGGCCAGCCGCACCATCACGTCGTCGGAGTTGCCGTTGGTGGGCCAAAAAACACCCGGAAAGGGCTTGTAACGCAGGGCCCGCCAGCCGCTGCCATCCCGAGCAAAACCCTGGGCATCGAAGCCCAGCGTGAAGTCCAGATCCGGCACGTAGCCGACGTAGTCGCTGCGCTTGCGCAGTTCGCGCCTCAAGGGCGCGTAGTTGTCGGAGCGAACGTAGGCGAGCGTCCAGGCGTCGCTCAGCTCGGCCTGAATCGCGCTGCCGTCGACGAACAGGTTGGTCCAGTGATTCTCCTTGCCCTCCGCGGAGAACGAGTACTCGCTCTGCAAGTCGGAGTCGGACATCACGTTCGGGAAGTGCACGTCCGTGTGGCACGCCCAGCAGGGATTCGAGGTCCCCTCGGTCTTCGTGTAGCATTGCGACGGAATGCCCGCTTCGCGGTG
>DATIDO010000058.1:0-2662 GCA_035456245.1 Polyangiaceae bacterium | reverse complement strand
CCAGACCACGGACACGTCGCCGGCCGGTCCATCTGCGCAAAGGGTGGCCTCGTACTCGATGGCCACGCCGCCCGAGAGGCGCTCGTCGAAGTAGAGCAGCGCGGCGTGGGGCGCGCGGGTGATCAGCTGGCCGCCGGCGGTGACGAATGCATCCTCGGGCAGAGGGCGCCAGTGCTCACGCCAGCCCTCGTCGGTGAACGTCTCGTACACGAGCGGAGCGCTCCAGCTCCGGCCACCGCTGGCGAAGTCGCGTAGTGCCTGGGCCAGTTCGGGCACACTGGCGTAGCGATCGACCGGGCGGGCCGACATGGCGCGCCGCGCGATGGCGAGGAGGGCTCGGGGGTAGGACGAAAGCTCCTGACGAGTCGGAAAGTCGAGCTCACCCGAATCCTTGCGCTGCCAGAACCGCGCCGGATCCTTCTCGACCAGCGGTTTGCGGAGCAGCAGCGAATGGAACAGCGTCGCTCCCAGCGCATACACGTCGAGGGTCGGATTTTCCGTCACGCCGCGCGCCTGCTCGGGCGCCATGTACGCGGGCGTACCGGTCACGGGCCTGTCGCCATGGCGCTGTCCCACGACGGAGGCGGCCCCCCAATCGACCAGCATCACCTCGCCATAGTTGCCAATCATGATGTTGGCCGGCTTGATGTCCTGGTGGACGACGCCGTGATCGTGGGCGTAGGCCAGCGCGTCGCACACCTTGAGGAATACTTCGACCAACTCGCTGGTGGGCAGCGCAGATGGTTCACCTCTCTCCCGTGCTTCGTCGATCAACGCTCGCAGCGACCGACCGCGAATGCGCGGCAGCGTGAGATAGTAGCCCTGAGCCACTCGCCCGACGTCGAAGACCGGCGGCACGTTCGGATGGGACAGGCTCGAGGTGACGCGCGCCTCGCGCGCGAACGCCTCCTCGGCCGACGTCCCACTGCGCGGGACCACTTTCACCGCCACTTCGCGTTCCAGATCTTCGTCGAAGACTGCGTAAACGCGCCCCGTCCCTCCCTCACCCAACAGAGCGTCGAAGCGGAACCGGTTTCGACTCGGTTCGAACGTGCTCAGTTGTTCGAGCTCCGGTGGTCCGTCGGTCGTGGGGGGCGGTGGCGGCAGGCTCGCCAGATCCACGACGGATACGACGACCGTGGGCTGCCCGCTGGAGGGTGGATCGCTCCTCACTCGGACAAACTTACCCTTCCCGACCTCCGGGGTGAACGTCGAGCGACAGCTGGGCCAGCACTTCTTCAGCGAGCGCCAAGGCGGCGGTGAGGCCCGGCGACTCGATCCCGAGCAGGTTGACGAACCCCGGCAGCCCGCGTGCGCCCTCCTCGTTCACCACGAAGTCACGGAAGGGCTGCCCTGGCCCCTGGAGCTTGGGCCGGACGCCGGCGTAGGCCGGAACCAAGTCGCGGGTGTCGATGTCCGGGAGGTAGCGCCGGACCGCCGTGGCGAAGTGTTCTGCCCGCGAAGGATCCACCACATACCGAGGTTCGCTCACGTATGTCACATCGGGCCCCGCGTGCACCGCACCAGCGAGGTCCATCGTCAGGTGAATGCCAAGGCCCCCTGCTACGGGGAGCGGATAGATCAGGTGGTCCAGGCCACGAGCACCCGACGCGCTCAACCGAAAGTAGTCCCCCTTGCACGGGTACTGTTGGTAGCCGAGGGCGGCCGGATCGAGGCCTACCAGGCTCGCAACCCGGGGCGCGCCGAGGCCAGCAGCATTCACGACCCGAGCGGCTGTCAGCGGCGCTGGACCGTCTGGGCTCGCGAGCCGCAGGCGATACCCCGACGGCATTGGCTCGATGCCGACGAGCTCGTGCCTCGGCAACACGGTAGCGCCCGCCTCGCGTGCCCCGCGTGCCAGTTGGTAGACGAGCCCCGCCACATCGACGATGCCGGTCTCGGGCGACCACAAGGCCGCCTCCACTCGCAACCTGGGAGCCACTCGTGCCACCTGCGCTCGGTCCCACGGCTCGAGCCTGACGCCGTTGTCGGCCGCTCGCTGCGCGAGCCCTTCGAGCTCGGGGAGTTCGCCCGGCGAACAAGCCACGATCAGCTTGCCGACCTTGCGGTACTCGATCCCGGTCGCCGCGCAGTACTGGTAGAGCAACTCGCGTCCTCGGACGCAGCTACGCGCCTTGAGCGATCCCTCGGGGTAGTAGATGCCAGCGTGGATCACGCCGCTGTTGCGCGCCGACGTACCCTCACCGAGACGCGACTCTCGCTCCAGGAGCGTGACGGAATGCCCTCGTCGCGACGCGAACTCGGCGATGGCCAACCCGACCACCCCGCCCCCAACGACTGCCAGCTCGCAGTCCACTCCCACCTCAACGCAGGACCCGGCGGACCGCCGAGAAGCCGTTGACCAACGCCGCAATCATGATCCCCGCCGCGATCCAGCTGGCCCGCACCGGACCAAAGGAAAGCGGCTCACCGCGACTCGCCGAAAACGCCCGATCCAACAGCGTCAACGCGATACTGAGGACGAGCAGAGCGAGCGCCGGACTCAGGGCGCGGAGCCAATTGGGCTGCGCCGGTGCCACGTAGCGCGCGGGAGCCGCGGCAGGGCGCAGACTTCGAGGAGAGAGTTCGAGGCCGGATGGTTCCATTCGACCCGCGTGGTGCTGTGCAGGTTCGCGCTGCGGTAGACCACGCTGATGCGCAC
>DATIDO010000057.1:0-3342 GCA_035456245.1 Polyangiaceae bacterium | reverse complement strand
CCCCCGACCAAGGGGTCCAGCGCAGCTGCGGGTTGCGGTAGAGGACCATGCCCACCGGTCCCCAGTATTCGATGAAATTGGGGAAAACATCGCCGTCCATGAAGACCGAGTTGGCTTGGCCTGCCAGCAGTCCTCGCCACTCACCGTAGGCCTGACGCAGTCGCAGCGTCGTCTGACCCTCGTCGGCTCCGACACCGAACAGATCGATCTCGAACTGGCCGTGGAGTCGTTCGCTGCCGATCGCGGCCCACGTCTCCACGCCGAAGCGGCTCTGGCGCACGCTCAGCGTAGCTTCGGGTGAGTCACCGAAGCGGCCGTCGGTGGCGATGCGGGAGGGACGAATGGCGGCCTGCCAGGCAGGATCGACACCCTGAAAGGCTTGGAGGTAGTCGAGCTGCGCAAAGCCGTAGAGCCGGAGGCGGAGCGGGGGCTCTTCTTCCGTGACCGGGGCGCGTGGTGGCTCGAGGCGTGGTGGCTCCAGGCGGGGTGGCTCCAGGCGGGGTGGCTCGAGGCGGGGTGGCTCGGCTCGTGCGTGGGGGGAAAGCGCGGTCCCGAACCCGAGCAGCGCGACGGCAAAGAGGGAGGACTTCGTCACGGCCGGCCGCACGCAGCCTACAGGGGGCGTTGGGATGCGGGAAGGCGTGCGGGGACGCAGAGCTCGGCCAGCCCCAACAGGCAGCTCACAGGCAGCCGTAGCGCTTCAGCCGATCGCGGAGGGTCGTGCGCGGGATGCGCAGCGCCTTGGCCGCGCGACTCAGGTTGTGAGCGTGGGCCTCGTAGGCGTCGAGGATCATCTGCTGCTGGAGCTCGTTCAGCCCCTGGCCCGTCGATGACCGAGGAAGCTCCTGGGAAGAGGCAGGAGGATCAGGCGGGAAGTAGTCGCCCGTCCGGAACTTGCCGGACTCGTGGATCTCGGCAGGCGGGGGCAGCGAGCTACCGCCGAAGCGCTCGCCCAAGGCGCGGTGGATCGAATCGGCGTCCAACACGGCGCTGTTGGAGATGACCGCTGCTTGTTCGATGGCGCGCTTCAGCTCGCGCACGTTGCCTGGCCAGGAGTGGGCGAGGAGCCGAGCCGTGGCATCGGGTCCCAAGCGCGTGGGCATCCCCGGGTATTGCGACGCGAAGTCGAGCAGGAAGCGATTGGCGAGCAGCTCGATGTCTTCGGTGCGATGGCGTAGCGGCGGCAACACGAGGGTGAAGCCGGCCAAGCGGAAGTAGAGATCCGAGCGCATGCCGTCCTGGCGTGAGGCGCTCAGCTTGCGATTCGTGGCGCTGATGATGCGCGCGCGCAGCTCGATGTCTCGGGAGCCTCCCACCCTGCGGAAGGTTCGGTTCTGCAGGACGCGCAGCAGCTTGGGTTGCATGGCCAGCGCCATCTCACCCACCTCGTCGAGCAGGACGGTGCCGTCGCCGGCGGTCTCGAGCAAGCCGGGCTTGCTGGTCCGCGCTCCGGTGAACGACCCGGCTTCGTGTCCGAACAGCTCACTCTCGAAGAGACTGTCGGGGATGGCCGCGCAGTTGATGGTGACGAAGGGCCTGTCCCGAGCGCCCAGCGCATGGAGCGCCTCGGCCACGACCTCCTTGCCCGTTCCCGTCTCGCCGATGATCAGTGTCGCTACCTGGTCGAAGCGCGCGATCCCTCGAATCTGCTCTCGAACCCGAGTGATGGCGGGCGAATGGCCGATGATGCGTTCGAGACCGCCTTGCTCGGGTGTGGAGCGCCTCGGCAGGGCCTCGCGGGCGTGTTCGTTCGCAGGTGGTTGGCTGCGTCGCGCGATGGCCTCGCGCAGCCGAACCTCCAGCTCGGCGAGCCGGATGGGCTTCTGCAAGACGTCGGTCGCCCCGGCCCGCACGGCGTGGACCGCGGCCGGGACGTCGATCGAGTGGCCGACCACGAAGGTGGGGATCCCCGGATGGTCTTTGCGGACCCGCTTCAGGATCTCCCAGCCCGACATGGGTGCGAGTTCGAGTTCGAGCACCACGGCGTCGACGTGCCGCTGGTCGAGAAAAGCGCAGGCGGTTTCGCCGTCGCTGCAGACTGACACCTTCAGGCCATGGGCCTTCAGCTCCTGCGCGAAGTGGGGACCCATCTGAGGGTCATCATCCACAATCAACACGTGTGGCTCACTGGCCAGCTCGACGTCCTTCATCCGCAACTTCCCATGCTGGACGCGGTGTTCGCGGGTCGCAAGGTATCGCCGACACCCGTCGGAATATTTTGCGCGTCGGGCCGTGGGCCGCATTTCACGCGCGGCCGTGCGGCCAATTTCGCCCCCAACGGTAGCGCGTTGCACGAGCGTCGGACGCTGTCGGCTTCCGACGCTCGATAGTGTCGAAACTCGACACTCCGACACCTCCGCCAGTCGGGAGCGTGACCACACGGAGCGCGTCTCAACGACTCGAGCACACCTCGACGGCACGGGGTTTCGTGGTGAAATTGACCTGACTCCGCGCACTCAGCGAGCCCTTGGCACCCGTCCGTCGCCAAGCTGACTCGGTGCCGCGAGGGCGCCGCGAGGGCGCCACGATGGAGAGCCAGCAGCAGGCAGTTCGACGCAGCGCGCCGTCTCGTGGCCATCGTTCGGCGCTTTGGTGATCCGACCGTGTGGCGGGTGGCCTCTTCCGTGGGCGTGACGATGAGTGTCGCGACGACACAGCCGTCGTTCCTCGGATTCGACGTTGGTGCTTGCGTGCTTGCAGGCGCCGCATCGCGGAGCTGTGACGTCGGAGTGTATGCGAGCGTCACGTCGTGGATCGTCTCGAGGCCTCGAGCGCCATCGCTCACGGGAGACGCCGCCGCGTGGAGGCAGTCGTGTTGGCAAGCCGTTTGCAATGAGCCTCTCCAGTGACCCGACGCGAAACTCGCCGAGGGGGGCTCGAATCATCGTTCACTCGCAGAAGGAATCACCGACATGACCGACATCAAGACTTCCATTCAGAACTGCCTCCGTCCCGATGGTGCCGTGGGTGCCGCCCTGGTCGACTACGAGAGCGGCCTGTGTCTGGCTACGGCCGGCAATCCGGGCTTCGATCTCGAGCTGGCCGCCGCAGGCAACGCCGAGGTCGTGCGGGCCAAGAAGAAGATCCGCGACAAGCTGGGCCTGAAGGACAAGATCGAGGACATCCTCATCACCCTCGACGGCCAGTACCACCTGATCCGCATGGTCGGCAGCAGCATGTTCTTCTACCTGGTGCTCTCGCGCGACAAGTCGAACCTGGCCATGGCTCGCCGCGAGTTGGCGGGCGTCGAAAAGGATCTGGAGATCGACCGTTCCTGAACGGCGGTTCGACTGGTCGGCGGGTTGGCGACGACCAGGGGCGGGGGCCTATGCCCCGCCTCTG
>DATIDO010000056.1:0-3891 GCA_035456245.1 Polyangiaceae bacterium | reverse complement strand
CACCTCCTGCGGCGCGCCTTGACGCGTACGCCGCAAGACCGCGCGCGCCCGCGCCACCATTTCGCGAGGTGAAAAGGGCTTGGTTACGTAGTCGTCGGCGCCCATCTCCAACGCGCGCACGCGATCTTGCTCGTGATCGCGGCTCGACAGCACGATCAGCGCTGGCTCGCCGCGTCCCGAAGCACGCAGCGTGCGGATCAGATCGAACCCGCTGCCGTCGGGCAGCATGAGGTCGAGTACGACGAGCTCGAAGGTCTCGCTCTGCAGACGCTCGAGGGCGCTCGACAGGCTGGAGGTGGGGTGTGGAGTGAAGCCATCGCGCTCCAGCACGAATGCGAGCGACTCCAGAATGGCTGGCTCGTCTTCGACCAAGAGCACGCGCGACACCTGCCGGATCTAGCGGAGGCCAGGGCCGTTCGGAAGGCAGCGCCAGGCGTCGCTTTCCGGCCGACGGGTTCACGCAGGCTACCGTGGAGAGTATGGTTCGACCGTGAAGACGCTTCTGCTGATGAGGCATGCCAAATCCAGTTGGCAGGACGCCGCACAGCCCGATCACGACCGGGAATTGAATGGTCGCGGCCGAAGAGCAGCGCCCTTCATGGGCGAGCTCTTGGCCCGTCAAGACCTACTACCCGACTTCGTCATCACCTCGACCGCGGTCCGGGCGCTCGACACGGCCAAGACCGTGATCGCTTCGGCCAGCTATCAGGGGCCGCTCGAGATCACTCGCCGCCTCTACTTGGCCGAGGTGTCGACCCACTACGAGGTGTTGCTCGACGTGCCGGTCGGGCGCGAGCGGGTACTCTTGGTCGGGCACAATCCGGGCATCTCGGACTTCCTCCTTTCGCTGACCGGCGAAGAGCACGACATGCCCACGGCGGCCATCGCGCGGATCGACCTGGACCTGAGCGAATTCTCAGCCATTCGCGAAGGCATTCGGGGGAAGCTCGTGAACTTCTGGCGCCCGCGCGAGGAGCAAAAGGGCGAGAAGAAATCGCGAGGTTGAGGCCCTTCGCCGGACCGATTTCCATCGCGGCCCTCGGCCTCGTTCGATAGCCCTGCGCTCACGTTCACTGGCAGGCCCAAATCGGTCTTCGACGGTGGCCTGCCCCGGCGAATCCAGCTATCACCAGCGCCGGATGAGCGATTCCCGCGATCTCCCTCCCGACATGGGAGGCCCCGAGCTGCCGCCCAAGCCCGACGTGGCGTTGGCGTTGTTGCAAACCGCGACGTCGGTGCACGTCTACCTCGATCCTCGCGCCCAGGACGTTCACGTCCCGGCGTGGTTCAAGAAGCAACCGCAGCTGGTCCTGCAGGTCGGCCTCAACATGGCCGTTCCCATCCCCGATCTCGATGTCGGCGAGGAAGCGTTGACCTGCACGCTCAGCTTCAACCGCCGTCCCGAGTTCTGCCGCATTCCCTGGCACGCGATCTACGGACTGGTCGGTGACGACGGCCGCGGGATGATCTGGCCCGACTCGGTGCCGCCCGAGGTGGCTGCGGCTGCCGAGGGGCGCTCGGCCACCAAGAAGCCGGCGAGCCGCGGTAACCTGCGTGCCGTTCCCGATGACGACTCGGAAGCGCCACGGGCCGCCGAGGTCGCGAGTCCCGAGGCTTCGCCGGCCGAGCCCGAGGCGGCGGGAGCCGACGAGCATTCAGCCTCGCCGCAGGCCGGCACCAAGAAGCGGGCCGGGCGCAAGGCCGGCGGTTCCGCGGGCAGCCCTACGGCGCGCGCCGCTCGAGTTCACTCTGCCACGGCTCACACCCCCACGGCTGTTTCACCCGATGAAGCCCCTTCGGCTGGCGCGTCTGCCGAGCGGCGGCCCCGGACGCGGAACAAGGCCACTGCAGCAGGAAAGGGCGCCGCGTCGAGAGCATCGGCCGGCCGAACCGAGGCCGGGCCTCCGGCAGCTTCCGTCGAACCTCCGCGCGCTACTCCGCCCGCAGTCGCACCGGCCACCACTCAGCCCACCACTCCGCCCGCCACCACGGTGGGGGGGCGTCCGCTGCCGCCCTACCTGCGCGTAGTCAAGTAGGCGGGTGCTTCCAGAAGCGACGGTGGATGCTCGTCGCGTTCTTCGATTCCCGATCGTTCATGTAGACTTTGGGCGATGGGCCTACCCAGTGGGTAGGATGGCGGGGACATGGACGTTTCGTGCGGGCGCTGCAAAACGGAGTATGAGTTCGACGACGTTCTGATCTCGACCAAGGGGACGACGGTCCGCTGCACGACGTGCGGACACGAGTTCAAGATCTTCCCCGAGCCTGGCCTGCAAGGCGGCGAGTACTGGACGGTTCACCCACGCGAAGGCGTTCGAGCGGCTGCGCTCCGCTTCGAGACGCTGGGCTCGCTGCAGCGTGCCATAGCCCGTGGTGAGGTGAGCGGTGACGATCACCTGTCCCGCGGCGATTCTCCGCCGCGGACCCTGCAGGACATCGTCGAGCTGCTCCCACTCCTGCGAAGCAGTCCCACCGCGACTCCGGCCCCGGTGGCTCCCGTGTCGGCGGCGCCATCGGCCTCGGCGGCACCATCGGCAGCGCCGTCAGCCGCGTCCGAGCAGCTGACGCCCCTGGTCTCGATCGGAGTCACGCCGAGTCTGCCCCAGGCGGAGTTGGTCGCCCTCGCTTCGCTGCAGAACAGCGCGCCGCCTCCGGCCGTCTCGTCTGGCGGGGCCGTTCGAGCGACTACGGCGTCGACCGCTCCGTCCGTAGCGGCAGCGCCCGTCCCCCCTCGCGACACGCTGGACGATGTGTTCGACGCGCTGCGCGGTGCGCCGCCCGTAGCGAGCATTGCGTCGGAGGTGCGCTCGGCGACCCCGGAGGCGTCGGCGTCTTCGGTAGCTGCGGCAGCACCTTCGGCAGCTGCGCCTTCTGCGGCAGCACCTTCTGCAGTAGCGCCTTCGGCGCCAGCGGTCGCACCATCGTCGCCTGCTCCGAAGGGCCTCCCGTCGCTGGCTGACATTGCGTCGAAGCGGCGCCAGGAGTCGAAGACGGGTCCCGTTGCAGCCGATTCGGCGCCCCCTCGTACTCCCATTCCAGCGCGCCCGCGCATCCAGTCGGCGCTTTCGTTCCGTCCACCCGAGGTCGATTCCTCCGAGGAACTTCCGAGTTCGAGCCAACGTTCTTCGTCGCGCGCAGCCTCGCCACTCGAAGCGCGGGCTCAGTTGCCATCGCTGGCCTCCACGCTGAGTTCCCGCCCGCTTTCGCGCGCGCCCACCGTGGCGCCAGTCAGCCCCCGCGGAGTTGCTACGGCGCCGAGCGCGCCGGCTTCCGCATCACCGGCCGCAGCAGCGCCTGCCTCCGCAACAGCGCCCGCCTCCGCAGCGGTGCCTGCCTCGGCAGCAACGAGAGCGAGCGTAGTTCCCAGGCCGAGCACGGCGCACAAGTCGGAGTCGGTGGCACCGCCCAGCTCATCTGCAGCGCCCAGTTCATCTGCAGGGCCTAGCTCATCTGCAGCGCCCAGCTCATCGGCAGGGCCTCGCAAGTCGGCCCCACCGCCCAGTGCGACGGATCGCCGCGCAAAGGAAGACGAACTCGGAACCGCACCGACCGTGCTTCGTGACGTCGGTGAGGTGCTCGCTGCTTCGGCCGCCGTGGCCAGCTCGAGTGTCGAGCCAGGAAGCGAGCCGAAAGCGACGACGCCTCCTCCCGTGGCGGTCGAAGTGCCGGGTGTCGGAGCAAGCGGCCTCGATGCAAGCGGGCCCGATGCGGCGCGGCAGGATGCGCCCAGCATCGAGCTGCCGCGCATCTCGCTGCAGGAAGTGGCATCGGCCGTCTCGACTCCGCCGCCCCTGCCCGCGGATGCTCACTTTGCCAAGCCTTCGTCCGAGAGTGAGCCGTCCTCCGAGACCGTGCGGCTCGCTGTCGACTTGGGCGACAGCTCGCCTGCCG
>DATIDO010000055.1:0-10373 GCA_035456245.1 Polyangiaceae bacterium | reverse complement strand
CGCCGTGCTTGCGTGTCGTGGAGGCGTCGGCCTGCACGAACGGCTGGAACAGCCGCGCGCCCTGCTCACGCGACATGCCCATGCCGGTGTCCTCCACCGTGAAGCGCAGGTTCACCTTCGACCCGGTCCTCTCCAACAGCTCCACGCGCACGCGCACCTCGCCGCGCTCGGTGAACTTGATGGCGTTGTTGACCAGGTTGGTCACGATCTGACCCAAGCGCAGCGGGTCGCCCACCAACGCGGTGGGCACGTCGGACGCCAAGCTCACCAGCAGCTCGAGCCCCTTGTCGTGGGCCTTCTGGCCCACGATGGTGGTGACCGAACCGAGCACCCGCTCCAGGTCCAAATCGGTCGATTCGACGTCGAGGCGCCCCGCCTCGATCTTACTGACGTCGAGGATGTCGTTGATGATGCCGAGCAGCGAGGTCCCGGCGTTGTGGATCTTGGAGACGTAGTCGCGCTGCTTCGCGGTGAGCTGGGTCTTGAGCGCCAGGTGCGCCAGGCCGATGACGGCATTCATCGGCGTGCGGATCTCGTGACTCATGTTGGCGAGGAAGTCCGACTTGGTGCGGGTCGCCGACTCGGCCACCTCCTTGGCCTCGATCAGCTCCGCCTGCGACGCCTCACGGTAGGCGTGGAGCATGATGGCCAGCTCCAGATCGAGCACCCGATTCAGTGAGCCGACGTTGGCCTTCACGACGTCGATGGGACTGTCTCCGCCCAGGATCACCTCCACCAACTGCTCGCGCATGACGTTCATGGCCACGAACATGTAGTGCTGAGGCAGCTGAATCAGGACGTGCCTGCGGCCGATGCGAGCGTGCCGATCGAAATAGGCGGTGTCCCACGGCCCCGCGAAGCATTCCGTCAGCCAGCCGCGCAGGGAGGCCTTGAGCCGCGCCACCTGCTCGTCGCCACCCGTGATGGCGCGGCGCGCCTCGCGGTGGCGCAAGATGTGCTCGTAGAAGTCGTCGACCGAGTGGCTGAAGTGGGGAGCCAGCACGGGCCCGAGCGCGCGCAGCCGCTCCTCGTCGGGTTCGGCGAACCCGACATAGCGCTTCATCTCGTCGAAAAGGTGTTCGGTCACCGTATCGGGCATGGTGCGCGGGCTGCCGCGAGCAATCAAGGCGAGCGCGCACCTCACGGCCACACCCCGATTTTCGCTCGGATCTGCGATGTGAGCGCTTTGGGAAGTAGCGCTCACGAGCGGCGATTTCGGCGACCGAGTGCCGTCGTGCCGAGTGCCGCCGCGCCGAGGGGCGTCCACGGCTCGGCGGTCACCGGGCACTCGACCGCTCGATGGGTCGACACGTCCCTGGAAACTCGACGAGGGGACGACTCGTCGTCGGGTCACGGCGAGCGCGGATCAGCGGCACGCCGAATCACACGCAGCGCGGCTCAGCGGCACGTCGAAACGACGAGCGTGTCGAACTCCCGGAGCCGCGCGCACGAGACCTGCGACGAGCCGATGACCCACAACGAGTACGTTCGCGCGCGTCCCCCGAGAGCCATTCAATTCACACAGCCGAAACGTTTCTCTCGCCTCCCGGACGACGCTCGCGTTTCTGGAATGTGTCGAGGCTCTGGACAGCAAAAGTATCGAGGTTCGAGGCAATTGCTTACGCGATTCGAGCAAGCTCCGTATACACGAGTCGTAGCCACCAGCGGCGCTCGCTCCCGCTCGACGCGCCCACGAGATCCCCGATGTCCGACAAGCTGAACCTCCTGAACTTGCGCAACGGATCCATCCGCACCCTTCACCTGGCGTGGATCGCGTTCTTCCTCACCTTCGTCATTTGGTTCAATCACGCGCCCCTGCTCGCGTCGATCCAAGCGTCGTTCGGACTCAGCTCGCAGCAAGTCAAAGCGCTGATGATCCTGAACGTGGCGCTGACGATCCCGGCGCGAATCGCCATCGGCATCCTGGTGGACAAGTTCGGCCCTCGCCGCACCTTCACCCTGCTGTTGCTGGTTGCAGCCGTCGTCTCCTGTGCCGTCGCGGTCGCGACCAGCTTCGAGCAGCTGGCGCTCTTCCGCTTCCTGCTGGGCTTCGTGGGCGCCGGCTTCGTCATCGGCATCCGTCTGGTCGGCGAGTGGTTCCCCGCCAAGCAGGTGGGCCTCGCCGAGGGCATCTACGGCGGCTGGGGCAACTTCGGCGCCGCCGCCGCTGCCATCACGCTGCCCACGTTGGCCGCGCTGTTCGGTGGTCCGGACGGTTGGCGCTACGCCATGGGCACCTCGGGCGTCATCGCGCTGCTCTACTCGGTGGTCTTCTATTGGTTCGTCCGCGACACGCCCAAGGGCTCGACCTACTTCAAGCCGAAGCGCGCCGGCGGCCTCGAGGTCACCAGCACCGGAGACTTCTTCTTCCTGCTGGCGATGAACGTGCCGCTCTGCCTCGCCTTGGCCGCGCTCACCTGGAAGCTCGGCCCCGGCAACCTCGGCCTGCTCTCTGCCACCGCGCAGTTCACCATCTACGGAGCGCTGGTCCTGCTCTACGCGTTCCAGAGCTACAACATCTTCCGCGTCAATCGCGAGATCTTCGTGACCCCGGTGCCCGAGCAGCGCCGCTACGCCTTCAAGCAGGTCGCCATTCTGGCCGTCGCCTACCTGGTCAGCTTCGGCTCCGAGCTGGCCGTGGTCTCCATGCTGCCGCTGTTCTTCATGGAGACGTTCGAGGGCCTCGGCCAGACGCAAGCCGCGCTGTTCGCGTCTACCTTTGCGCTGATGAACCTGGCCGCACGCCCCGGGGGTGGCTGGCTGAGCGACCGCTTCGGTCGCCGACGCACGCTGATGCTCCTGATCGCCGGCCTGGCCGTCGGCTACTTCGGTCTGAGCCGCATCGACGGCACCTGGTTCCTGCCGCTGGCCGTGCTCGTCACCATGGTCTGCTCGTTCTTCGTGCAGGCAGCCGCAGGCGCCGTGTTCTCGATCGTGCCGCTCGTGCAGCGGCGCATGACCGGCCAGATCGCCGGCATGACCGGCGCCTACGGCAACGTGGGTGGCGTCACCTTCCTGACCATCCTCTCGTTCGTGGACTACTCGACGTTCTTCCTGGTCATCGCGGTGACGGGCGCCCTCACGCTGCTCGCCATCCTCTTCCTCGACGAACCCGAAGGTCACATGGTCGAGGTCGCCGACGATGGCACCGTCCAGCTGATCGAGGTCAGCGCCGCGCACTGACGCGAGCGACTGCGCGAATACCGCTCGCCCGAGCGGGCCGGTATTCGCGTAGGCCCCGGGCGGATGTGCTCTAGACTGGGGCCCGCTCGCCAGCGGAGCTCCGGCGCCGCCCCCTCGAACCATGCTCGATCCCGCCGCTCCCCCCAGCGCCCTGCGCGTCACGACCGGCCAAGACACGACGGCCGGCGCCAAGCCCATCAACGAAGACAGCATGGGCCTGCTCGTCCCGGACGAGCAGGAGCTGCTGCAGACCAAAGGTATCTGCGCGATCATCGCCGACGGCGTGAGCGCCGCCGAGGCCGGCCGCGAGGCGGCCGAGACGTGTGTGCAGACGTTCTTGGGGGACTACTTCTCCACCCCCGACACCTGGACCGTCGCCACCTCGGCGCAGAAGGTCCTGACGTCGCTGAACAACTGGCTGCACGGCAAGAGCAACGCCTTCGTCGACGCGCAGAAGGGCTACGTCTGCACGCTCAGCATCCTGGTGATCAAATCCTGCACCGCCCACGTCTTCCACGTCGGCGACACGCGCATCTGGCGCAAACGTGCCGGCACGCTCGAACAACTCACCAAGGATCACACCGTCGCGGTCTCCAAAGACCAGCAGTTCCTGTCGCGCGCCATGGGGCTCGACTCGAACATCGCCGTCGACTTCCGCAAAGACCCGGTCGAGCCCGGTGACGTCTTCTTGCTCACCTCGGATGGCGTCCACGGCTCCCTCGACGCCGCCCAGCTGTCGGCGTTGTTGGGCGAAAACGGCGCCGGCGAGCAGGCGTCCCTCGACGAGAACTGCCGCGCCATCGTAGCCGCCGCGATCGCTGCGGGCAGCCCCGACAACGCCACCTGCCAGCTGGTGCGCGTCGAAACCGTCCCCGACGCCTCGATGGACGAGTACCTGAACCGTCTCACCGAGCTGCGCTTCCCCCCCGACCTCGAGCCGGGCCACGTCATCGACGGACTGCGCGTGGAGCGTGAGATTTTTTCGGGGCCGCGCTGCCAGGTGTACCAGGTGCGCAGCGTCGACAGCGGGCAGCTCTACGCGCTGAAGACGCCGAGCGTGAACTTCGAGGACGACCCCGGCTACATCGAGCGCTTCTCGCTCGAGTACTGGCTGGGGCAGCGGGTCAAGAACGAGCACCTCGTGCGCGCCATCACGACCGAGAAGCCGCGCACGTTCCTCTACAACTTGATGGAGTACGTCGACGGCCCGACGCTCGGCACCTGGATCCGCCGCCAAGAGCGCAAGCGCATCCGCCCGCCCGAAGAGGTCGTGGCCCTGATTGCCCAGGTGGTGAAGGGGCTCTATGCCCTTCACCGCAAGGAGATCATTCACCAGGATCTCAAGCCCGACAACGTCATCATCGACGCCAACGGCGTGGTGAAGCTGATCGACTACGGCTCGTGCGCCGTCTCCGGCATCGCCGAAATCTCCGTGCCGCTCGAGCGCGAGCGGGCGCTCGGCACTCGTGGCTACTCGGCGCCGGAGTACGTTCTGGGCGGCGCCATCACGCCCCTCGCCGATCAGTTCTCGCTCGGCGTGCTCACCTACGAGATGCTCACGGGCAAGCTGCCGTACGGCGAGGCCATCGAACGCGCAGGCACCCGCCGCGAGTTCGACGAGCTCACCTACACCCCCGCCTACGTGCACAACCCCCGCGTGGCGGTGTGGATGGACGGCGCGCTACGCAAAGCCCTCTCGCTCCAGGCCCGCAACCGCTACCAGGAGCTATCGGAGTTCCTCTACGATCTGGAGCACCCGAACCCCGACTACCTGAAGAGCCTCGAAGATCCCCAGAATGCGCGCAGCTTCGAGTGGCGCTGGCTGGCACTGGTCCTGCTCTTCACGCAGCTGGCGAGCCTGGGGCTGATGGCGCACCACTGGTGGATGGTTCACCACTGAGTGGTCTCGTTCGGGCTGCGCGCCTGTCGGCGCACCGCATCACCAAGAACCCAGCCGCAGCGCGCCGAACAACCCCACCGACAAGGTTTCCTTCATCTGCTCGTAGACGGCGCCGCCGTGCCGCGTCCACGGGATGGCCAGCAGGCCGAGCGGCGTTCCGTCGTAGGTGAGCGGTTGGACGAGCACCGGGGCCTTGCAGACCGCCAGCCACTCCCGCGGCGCGAACGACCCCGACTCGAATTCGCGAACACCGAGCCGATTGCGCTCGCCCAAGAGCAAACAGACGACCGCCCCGGACTCGGGGTGCCCCGGTTGGGCGAAGCGGGCCATGCTGATGGAATCGATGCCCACGGCGAGCAGATGCGCCTCGGCCTCCTCCCGCCTGATCGGCGCATCCAGAGGCCGCAAGAATGCTCCCGCAATGGAGCTCAGCTGACGGAGGATGCGCAAGCTGTCGGTGCCGCTGGCGACCTGATCGCGCACGACGGTGTCGCCAATCAAGCGCCGCGCCGAGTCGAAAAGATCGGCCGCGCGGGCCAAGCCAGCCTCGTCTCGGGCCAGCGCTGGCCGCACCCCACGCCGGAACGCGTCGAGGATGCCGTGCAGGATGGCGACGTCTCCGTGCTGCGACTGGAGCTTCACCGCGATCTTCTCGACCAGGGTCACGAACGACGTCGGCTGCGACTGCGCCATGTCGGCCAGGAACGCGTTCATCCAGCGCTCCTCCCAACCGCTGCCCACCCCGTTCAACATGCCGCGCGCTGCCCGCGCCAACTCGGCCACGATCAACGCGCGCTTGGCCAAGAGCGTGGCGTGGATGCCTCCGGCGGTCCGCTCCGCGTTCGCCTCGCTGCTCAGCTCGATACCGACCGAGTGACAGCCGCACGAGGCGCGCTTGTTCACCTCGGCTTCCAGCCGGATTTCGCTGGGTTCGCTGGGCCCTGCCATGATCTGGAGCAGCCGCTTCAGGCCTACCTTGCCGAGCGCGTGAGTGGGCTGGCGCGCGGTGGTCAACGACGGCACCGCCGTGCGCGCGGCTGGGAGATCGTCGAAGCCGGAGACCAGCACCTCGCCCGGCACGTCGATGCCCTTGGTGCGCAGCGCGTCGAGAGCACCCAGCGCCATGTAGTCGTTGGCGCAGACAATCGCGCCGACGCCGCGCAGGTTGATGTGCCGCTCGCCGATCAACTCGAGCGTTCCGCGCGCGCCCGACTCGCGCAGCCAGTTGCCTTGCACGACGAGCTGCGGATCGAATTGCAGGCCCGCCTGGGTCAACGCGTCGCGATAGGCAGCGAAGCGCTCCTCGGCGTCCTGACTGGTGACCGGACCCCGAATGAAGGCGATGCTGGCTTTCTTGTGGTCGAGCGCCAGGTGCTTCACGATCCGACCCATCGCTGGGCCGCTCTCGATCGTGACGCTGTCCATCCCACCGACCGGTAGGCCGAGGTTCACCAGGGGTACGCCCAGGAAGCGACGCATCCAGTCGCCGAAGCCCGCAGGGCCCAGCCCATTGCCGAGCGCGCCCGAGAGCACCAAGACGCCGTCGACGCTCCGCGGATCGAACAGCTCGAAGAGGAAGTTGCGGGGATGGGAGGGATGGTTCGGATCGAGAGTGACGACCCCACCAGCTAGACACAGGAGCGAAACGTTGGCCTTGTCGGCCTCGTCACGAATGCCCTCCAGGATCTCGCTCTGGTAGTCGTCCTCGATGGCGTCGAGGAGGACGGCCACCCTGCGACGCAAGCGGCTCTGCATGTTTCCGATGGTCGGCCTGCCAACCGTCCGGAACTAGCGCGACTCCCTTCCAGCGAGATTCGCGAGCCCCGAACCGGCGGCTGGTTGGTATACATGCAGCTTTGACCAAACGCGCCTTCAGCGCGCTGCTGGACCTACATCACCCGCACCGTTGGCCCGAGCGAGTGAGGCTCGCGCCGCTGCCAGGAAGCTCTGCAGGGCGCTGAGCTGACCGAACGCCGACTTCGGCACCACCTGCGCCATGCCTTCGTCATGAACGAAAAAGACGTGCGTCGTGGTCTCGTGCAGTTCGCGAATGCCCGACCACGCATGCACCGCTCGAATGCGGGAAGTCAGCACGTGGAGCCCGTCGTCGGAGACCAGCACCTCGTGCCGACACAACGTGCCGCGCCCCGGCGGAGGTGAGCAATGTCGGCGCACACGGGCGATGCCGATGATCTGCGTGATGCCGACCACCGCCACTCCCCCGAGCACACCCAGCAAGAAAGGCTGTGGCTCGCGCCAGAACACGAGCCCCAGTGTGATCAAGAGGAGCGTCGTGGAGAGGCCGAGCACGACCGAAAGCGTCCGCGCTCGTCGCAGCGGGACGCCCACCAGATGCTCCTGCGCCGCCAGGTAGTCCTGCAGACGCAACTCGAAGACTATCCGCGTGGCCTCCGGCATGATCACCGAAATCTAACATGCTGGGACCGCTCCCAGGCAGGCAAATGCGGCTAGCCAGCTTGGGGTGGAGGGTCGAGAGACGCGAATGCCCGATGGTGCAGGGTGTCGACGGAGTGTCGACGTGCTGGAGGCGTGAGAGGCGGCGCGGGGTGTCGGTACGGACCGACGCTCTCCGGTGGATCCCGCCACGGGGCCGAGCGAAAATGCGCGTGTTGGGAGCCGACGAGCGACCAGGCTGGCGCCCGTGCAGCCCCTACTCCGACACACTCTCGGTCTCCTGTTCATCACTCTCGGCGGCTCGCTGATCGCTTGCTCGGGCTCGAGCGACGGCGGCGACGATCTGGGCGCTGACGGAGTGGGAGTGGGCGGTAGCCCCGCGAACAGTGGCGGAGCGTCGAGCAGTGGTGGCAGTGGTGGAACGGTGAGTGCGAGCGGTGGCGCCACTGGCTCGGGTGGGAGCTCGACCACCTCGAGCGTCGCCGACTTGCTGGGCAAGGACGACTGGGAGGCCATGTTCCCCAACCACGCCGCGCTCTACTCGTACGAGGGCTTCATCGAGGCGACGAAGCATCCGCTCTTCGCCGGCTTCGCTGCGACCGGCAGCGACGAGACGCGCCGACGTGAGCTGGCGGCATTCCTCGGCAACATCGCGCAGGAGACGACCGGAGGTTGGCCCGATGCGCCCGGTGGGCAATGGGCGTGGGGGCTCTACTTCAGCGAAGAGTCGGGCTGCGAGAGCGGCCAGTGCCCCGGTTACTGCGTGCCCTGCGATCCGGCGAATCCGCCGCCCGAGGGCTGCTATCAATGCGCGGCGGGCAAATCGTACCACGGCCGCGGACCGCTGCAGATCAGCTACAACTTCAACTATGGGCGCGCGGCCGAGGCTCTCGGTGAGCCCATCTTGGCGCAGCCCGAGCTCGTGGGAACGGACGGCAAGGTGGCATTCGAGGCTGCGCTCTGGTTCTGGATGACCGCCAAGTCGGGCGGCACGGTGACCTGCCACGACGTGATGGTGGCGGGCACCGGCTTCGGCGCGGCCATCCGCGTCATCAACGGCATCGAATGCAACGGCGCGCACCCGGCCAAGATCGATGGCCGCATCGCTCACTTCGAGCGCGCGGCGGCCATCCTGGGCGTGACCGTCGGCGACAACCTGCGCTGCTGAGCCGTTCTGGCCCACGCCTTGTCGTGGGCCCCACCTCTTGGCAGCGTCGCGGCACCATGGCCGAGACGATTTTCTCCAAGATTCTACGGGGCGAGATCCCGTGCCACAAAGTGTACGAGGACGACTTCGTCCTGGCCTTCCTCGACATCAACCCGCTCAGCCCGGGCCACACCCTGATCATTCCGAAGGAAGAGAAGGCCACGCTCGGTGAGCTGTCGGACGAATCCGCTGCCGCCCTCGGCCGCGTGCTGCCCCGCCTCTGTCGCGCGGTGGCGCGGGTGAGCGGTTCGAGCGACTACAACGTGCTGCAGAACAACGGCGCGGCCGCGCACCAAGCCGTCTTCCACGTGCACTTCCACATCATCCCCAAGCTGGAGAGTGGTCAGGGGCTCGGGGTCGGTTGGAAGCCTGGCAGCCTGTCCAAAGAGGACGGAGCCAGCCTCGCCCTGAGCATCGCTCGTGAGCTCGGTCGCGAGCCGGGAGCGGACGCATGAGCACGATCATCTACACGGACGGCGCGTGCAGTGGGAATCCGGGTCCGGGCGGTTGGGCCTGGGCCATCGAGAAGGGCGCCTACAAGAGCGGCGCCGAGAAGCAGACGACCAACCAGCGCATGGAGTTGAAGGCCGCCTTGGACGCGGTCGAGAGCAACCCCGGACCGCTCGAGATCGTCAGCGACAGCACGTACGTCGTGAAGTGCTTCACCGACAAGTGGTACGCCGGCTGGATGAAGCGTGGCTGGGTGAACTCGAAGAAGGAGCCCGTGGCCAACCGCGATCTGTGGGAGCCGCTCATTCGGCTCGTGCTGGAGCGCAAGAACGTGACGTTCCGCTGGGTGAAAGGCCACAGCGGGCACCCCATGAACGATCTGGTGGATCGCCTGGCGGTCGAGGCCACCCAGCGCCAGAGCGGCGTCAACGGCTGAGGCGGCGGCACGGGCCGAGCAGGCTGACCCGGCGAGTTCGCTTGCTCGCCGGGCCTTTTGGCCTATTTGGGGGCCCATGAGTTTCCCTGCCGGCCCGCTCGCCATCACGCCCCTCCGTTCGCCCAGCGAGGCCCAGCCCTTCGTCTGGCACGTGCCCGGCTCGAAGAGCATCACCAACCGCGCCTTCGTTCTGGCGGCGCTGGCCGAGGGTGAGACGGTGCTGCGCGGCGTCCTGCACAGCGACGACACGCGCCACATGCGCAACGCGCTGACCGAACTGGGCATCGAGTTCATCGACATGGACGCGACGACGGTCCGCGTGCGCGGCGGGCGGAGCCGATTGCGCACACCCTCGAAGGAGCTGTTCATCGGCAACTCGGGCACGACGGTCCGCTTCTTGGCGGGTCTGGCCGCGCTGGTGCCTGGCCCGGTGACGCTGGTGGGCGACGAACACATGGCCAAGCGGCCCATCCAGGACCTGATCGACGGCTTGGCCCAGCTCGGGGTTCGTGTGGACTGCGCCACCGGTTGCCCTCCTCTCACCGTCCACGGTGGTTCGCTACCTGGCGGCGTGGTGAGCATGCGCGGCAACAAGTCGAGTCAGTACTTCACCGCACTGCTCATGGCTGCCCCACTGGCCACGAGCGAGCTCACCCTCGAGGTGGAGGGCGAGCTCGTGAGCCGTCCGTACATCGGCATCACGCTCAGCATGATGCGAGCCTTCGGTGTGGCCGTCGAAGAGAGCGAGAAGCGCTTCGTGATCCCGGGTGGCCAGTCCTACG